>VHBV01000056.1 GCA_016882165.1 Candidatus Pelagibacterales bacterium | reverse complement strand
TTTAGCTCTTAAAGCTTTTGTTGCATCAACCATTTGTTTTAAAGCAAGTTTTGTTTCAGGCCAATCGCGAGTTTTTAAACCACAATCAGGATTTACCCAGATTTGTTCAGGTTTTAAAACGCTTAAGGCTTTGTTCAGCAAAATCTCCATTTCTTCTTGTTTAGGAACTCTTGGAGAGTGAATATCATAAACACCTGGTCCAATTTCATTTGGATATTTGAAATTAATGAAGGCATTTAGTAGTTCCATATTAGAACGAGAAGTTTCAATTGAAATTACGTCAGCATCCATATCGGCAATTGCTTTTATAATATCATTAAACTCAGAATAGCACATGTGTGTATGAATTTGTGTTCTATCTTCAACACCAGAAGCACTTATTCTGAAAGCTTCTACCGCCCATTTTAAGTAGTTTTCCCAAGCTGATTTTCTGATTGGCAAACCTTCTCTTAAAGCAGCTTCATCAATTTGAATGATTTTGATGCCAGCTTTTTCTAGATCACAAACTTCGTCACGAATTGCAAAAGCAATTTGTAAAGCAGTGGTTTTTCTTGGTTGGTCATCACGCACAAAAGACCATTGTAAGATGGTGATTGGACCAGTTAACATGCCTTTCATAATTTTTTGTGTAAGACTTTGAGCATATTTTGCCCACTCAACTGTCATTGGATTAGGTCTAGAAACGTCTCCAAAAATTACAGGTGGTTTTACACATCGTGAACCATAGCTTTGTACCCAACCGTTTTTAGTGAAGAAAAATCCAGCTAGTTGTTCGCCAAAATATTCTACCATATCGTTACGTTCAAACTCGCCGTGAACCAAAACGTCCAGGTCAATTTCTTCTTGGAATTTAACTGTTCTTACAGTTTCTTCTTTGATAAATTGATTATAAGCTTCGGCAGAAATTTTTCCTGCTTTGAACTCGGCACGGTTTTTTCTGACTTCTTTTGTTTGAGGGAAAGAACCAATTGTTGTGGTTGGTAAAATTGGTAGAGAAATATAGTTATTTTGAATTTCTTTACGAGTTGAGTAAGAACTTTTACGATCAATCATTGCTTCAGTGATGCCAGAAACTCTTTGTTTTACTGCATCATTATGAATTCTTTTTGATGATTTTCTATTTTCAATTGCAGTTTTGTTTTTAGAAATTTCAGTAGCAACTTCTGACGCATTACCATCAGCAGCTTTAGCAATAATTGCAATTTCGTTAAGTTTTTGTGTTGCAAAAGATAACCAAGATTTCAATTCAGCATCAAGGTCAGTTTCGTTTTCTAAATCAACTGGAGAATGTATTAAAGAACAAGAAGGTGCAACAATAACTCTTTCTTTTCCAAGTTTTGCAACTGCTTTTTGAGCAATTTCAATTGAGTTTCCAAGGTTATTGATCCATATGTTTCTTCCATCAATTAAACCAAGAGATAAAGATTGGTTTGGTTTTACTGATTCTAAAACTTTTTCAAGTTGTTCTGGAGCGCGAACCAAGTCAACATGAACAGAATCTGTATTTAAGCTGAAAGCAAGCTCAGTATTATCAGCTAAAGTATCAAAATAAGTTGTTAAATGAAGTTTAATACCGTTTGCAAATTCTTTGATTTTTTGGTAAGAATTTACATATGCTTTTACAGCATCAGCACTTAAATCTGTAACCAGGAAAGGTTCATCAATTTGAACTTCTTTTACGCCAATTTCTTTCAATTTAGTGAAAAGTTCTTGATAAGCGTTCAAAAGATTTGGCAACAATTCTAATTTATTGAAATCTTCAACTGTTTTTCCAAGAAGAAGGAAAGTAACAGGTCCTAAGATTACTGGTCTTGTTTCAATTCCAAGTTGTTTTGCTTCTAAATATTCATTGAAGATTTTTGAGCAAGAGATTTGGAATTTTTGATTTTTGGAAAATTCAGCAACAATGTAATGATAGTTGGTGTCAAACCACTTTGTCATTTCCATCGCAGTTACGTCAATTCCATTGTCTTGCTTGCCTCTTGCCATTGCGAAGTAAAGATCAAGATCAACATTTCCACCTTCAAATTTAAATCTAGAAGGAACAGCTCCAAATAGTGTGATCATTCCTAAAATATGATCATAGAAAGAGAAGTCATTCGAAGGAATGAAATGAATTCCGGCATTTTTTTGAGTTTGCCAGTTTTTACTTCTAATTTCTGATGCGGCTTTTTTAAGTTCATCAGATGAAATTGCACCTTTCCAGTAGCTTTCTATAGCTTTTTTTAATTCACGGTTGGCGCCAATTCTTGGAAAACCAAGGTTTGCAGTTTTAAGCATAAGTTTTATTTAAGTTCAAATTTTTGTGCAAGGCTTTGCAAAAAAGATAAGTAAGGTAAAATAACCTTATAAAAGGCAGGCTTGCCGAAGGTTTGTGGTCATTGTTTTGCGTTTTTCAAAACGACCATCTTTTGCCAAAAAGGCTGTAAAACCAATTTACGAATGATTGTACTTAAAAGCAAGATTAACTTTTTATTATATCAATCAGAAGGTATATTAATTTTATAGAGACTAAAAATAATAAAAAACTGTGCTAATTTTTTTAAAGATATTTTGGGCAGACATTACTTATAACTTATTGCTTAAGTATAAAATCCCAAAATGAATAATTAGGTTAAAAAGCTTGACTTTAGACAAGGCAAAAAGCAAAATTGGGAAATGACTCTGATTAAAGATTTGGTTAAATTTGTTGTTGAGCCTCGTCTAATTTGTTGGGCTAAATAGGTGTCCTATAGACAAATTTTTATATAGTAATTTGGCAAAAGAAAGTTGATGAATAGAAATTATTTTCTAAGAAAAAAACTATTAACTAACCTAAAACGTTCCTTCCTTGCGCTTTCTAAAACTTCGTTAAAATTTCTCAAAGCTATTTTCAGAAAAAAGTCAATTCTTCTGGTTTCAAACAATAGAATTAAGACTATAAATTTGGGTCCTATATCGCAAATAGCAATTTTAATGTGTTTGTTTTTTGTAGGTAACCTCATAAGACAAACCTTGCAATATGACCAAATTATTGCTTCTAAATCACAAGAAATTCAAAGATTAAAAGAAGTAAATAAATATTTTGAAGATGAGTTTGGAACTATTAATGAGAAGCTAAAAAAAGTTAGTGAATACCTAAATGCTGTAAATGGCGGCAAGCAAGATGCAAGTGCAACAGAAGAAGAATTCAATGTTCCTAAAAATATTGAACAAGAAAACTTATCTAGGGCAGAAAAAAAAACTATTGATGAAATAAAAGACTCTACTTTTGCTTTAAACTCAATTCAAGAAAATGCTCGCGTCAGAATCAAAAATATAGAAAAAGCCATTTTATCTACAGGATTAAGTTTGAAGAAGATGCCTAACCCTCAGCAAATGGTGGCGGCAAAAAAAGCGGAATTAATTGCTGAAAAAGAAATTTCATTAAACAAAGCTTCTGATTTGCGTAAAGGTCAAGGTGGTCCTTTGCTCTCAGAAGATTTAGAAAAGGCTGACTTAACACAAAATCATGAAGAAGATGCTTTGGAAAGAGAGCTAGAAAAAGTACAATTTGCTACAGAGTTTGACCGTTTATTTTTGTTGGAAAAACTGGTAAGTGTTATGCCTTTGGAAAAACCAATGAAAAATTACTATATTTCTAGTGGTTTTGGAACAAGAGCCGATCCTTTGACTCACAGAACTGCAAGACATCAAGGTCTTGATTTTGTGGGTCCAGACAGAGCTAAAATTATTAGTCCAGCAAGCGGAAGAGTTGTTTTGGCAGGAAGATTTAGTGATTATGGTAATGCGGTTGTTATTGACCATGGTTTTGGAATAACAACTCGTTATGGTCATTTATCTGCAATTAAAGTTACTCAAGGACAAGTTGTGAAAAAGGGACAGGTTATTGCAAATCAAGGAAGCACAGGAAGAAGTACGGGACAGCACTTGCATTATGAAGTAAGATATAGAAATACTCCTTTAAATCCTAGAAAATTTTTAGAAGCAGGTGATTTCTTATCAAATGAAAAAACAACAAAATATGTTAATAGCTAGTTTTAGAAAAAAGTCTTCAAACCAAGAATCAGCAGTAAAAGAGAAAATAGCTCCTCGAAACTCTACTCCTACAATTATTGCTAGTGACATGTTAATTGAGGGACAAGTTATTAGCCAAGGTCTTGTTGAAATTGAAGGAAAAATTAAAGGTTCAGTCAGAAGTCACTCGGTGGTTTTATTGGAAAAAGGAATTATTGAAGGGGATGTTATTGCTGAATCTTTTTGTGTAAGAGGAAAGTTCTTGGGAAATATTATTGCCCAAAATGTTAATATTGCAAGCAAAGCAAATGTTGTTGGAACAATTGAGTATGGATTGTTATCTGTTGAAGATGGAGCTGCAATTGATGCTCAGTTTAAAAAATTGCATAAGAAATAGTCAAAATTGAATATTTAGCAGAAATTTTGTGATTTCTTCAAATTGTTATTTCTTATAAAGAAAGACAAACGCCTAATTTTTTAAAGTAACAAAATCATTCAAAACTAAGCTGTTAGTCTTTTAATAATCTCTTCTCTTTCTATTAAATTAACCAAAAACTTCAATTCTGGCCCGTGTTCTTGACCAGTTAAAGCAAGACGAATTGGCATGAATAAATCTTTGCCTTTTCTATCAGTGTTGGTTTTTATTTGTTCTAGCCATAATGACCAACAATTTTCGTCATAAGTGTTTTGTGGTAAAAGATTTGCTGTTTTTTGTAAAAATTCTTTGTCCTCATTTTTATTAGTATAGCGAAAATTTGTTTTACAAATTTGCCACCATTCTTTCATTTCGTGTAAGAAATTAATATTTTGTTTTAGATAGTTGAAGAATTTTTCATCGATGTCTGCAATTCCAATTTTAGCAAGTCTTGTTTTAATTTCGCTAAATTGAGAATTTAGTAATAATTTTTGATTAATTACGCTAAGTTGAGAAATATCGTAGTTAGTTGATGATTTGCTAAATTTGGAAAGATCAAAGTTAACAACTAAATCATCAAAATTATGATAAATTTTTAAACTTTCTGAAGTTCCAATTTGTGACAAAAGATTTATTATAGAAAATGCTTCGTAACCTTCGTTGCGCAAAGATTTTACATCAAATCCACCTTCTCTTTTAGAAATTTTACCTTCGCTTGCTTTCACTAATGCTAAATGCGAAAAATCAGGAACTTTTGCATTTAAAGCTTCGAAGATTTGAATTTGAATGGCAGTATTTGTGATATGATCCTCGCCACGAATAATATCAGTAATTCCAAATTCAATATCGTCAACTACAGAACAGAAAGTGTAAGTTGGAACTCCGTTACCATTTTGATCTTCTTCGCGCACCAAAACTGGATCTGAGAAGTGACGACCTTCATAGGTAATTTTACCTTTAATTTTGTCATCCCAAGAGACAATTTTATCTTCTAGAAGAAAACGATAATGAGGTTTCAGTCCTGATTTTCGTAAGTTATCTTTTTGTTCTTCGGTTAATTTTAAAGCAGCACGATTATAAATTGGCGTAATGCCTGAGGCAATTTGGGCTTTTCTTTGCAAATTAAGTTCTTCTGGAGTTTCAAAACATTCGTAAAGTCGACCACTTTTTATTAGCTGGTTTTTTGCTGATTCATATTTTTCTAAACGATCAGATTGCTTAAGTAACTGGTCATATTCCAATCCAAGCCAAGACATATCACTTAATATCATATCACGATATTCGTCTTTTACTCTTTGAGTGTCAGTGTCATCAAGACGTAACAAAAATTTCCCACCAGTTTTTTTAGCATATAGGAAATTAATTATTGCTGCACGAATATTTCCAACGTGTAAAAAGCCAGTTGGTGAAGGGGCAAATCGACAAATTGTACTCATTTTTATGTTAAATTATTATTTTTTAATTGCTAAAAGTTCGTAAGCTGAACTTGCTGGCAATAAGAAGTTAGAACCACAATAATCGCAAGTTTTTTTAGTTTTAGCTCTACGCCATAATCCATAAAAATAACCTGGAATTACAAAGGTTGACCAAAGTATGAATTCAATAAAAGCACTACCTCTTTTTTTAGTTCTAATTTCAAACTCACTTTTGCAATCCATACAAACAATTTTTTCCATTTTTACTCTAATTTTCCATGAAATACTCTTGTTTTGCATATAAAATCATGCAATGCAATTTTCTCTTTAGTGAAAATTACAATTATAAATCCAAGACCCAGAGTCGCTGAAGTTAATAAACAAGCTAAGGCGCGACAAAGTGATTTTTTCCAAGTTAGTTTTTCTCCGTTCAGATTTCCAACGTAAATTCCCATAATTCTTTTACCTAAAGTTGCCTGCTTTTTTCCTGCAACAAAGTAAGATAGATAAATAACACTCAAGAAATCCATTATAATTTCAACTGATTTTCCTTCTTCTGAAGCGCTGAAAGAAGAATATGAGAAAGATTCTCCACTAGCTTGAAAAGCTTGAAAATCATCAAAGCCAAAATAATAAACCAAGATTATGAATATAGGAAGTAAGAAAATTAAATCCAACAAACCGGCAAAAAATCTAACCCAGAAGCCAGCATATTGGCATAAGCTAGAATATTGTTTTTGTGTTTCAATCATTAGGATTTAAATTTATTAGTTATTGGATAGCGTCTTTCTTTATCAAAAGACATTTCGGAAATTTTTACTCCAATACAGGATTGACGTCTTTTATATTCGCTGTTGTAAAAAAGATTTGCAACTTTCTTAACTAATTCTTTATCAAATCCTAATTTTATTATATCGCTGATTGAGTTTTCCTGTTCAATTATCTCAAATAAAATTTTATCTAAAATTTCATATTCTGGAAGAGAATCGGAATCTTTTTGATTTTCGCGCAGTTCAGCAGTTGGGGGCTTTGTTAAAATATTTTGAGGAATTAAATTTGTTTTTTTGTGAAGAGAAATTGCGGAAATATTTTGATTGCGCCATTTAGCTAATTCATAAACTTCAGTTTTATATAAATCTTTTATTGGATTAAAGGCTCCACACATATCACCATAAAGTGTCGCATATCCGCAAGCAAGTTCAGACTTGTTGCCTGTTGAAAGCAAAAGTGCATTAGTTGTGTTGGAAATTGCCATTAAAATATTACCACGAATTCTTGGTTGTAAGTTTTCTTTAGCCAAGTTTGAAATTTGTCCAATGCTGTTTAGTATTGTATTGAAACTATCTTCAATTGAAATTACTTGCAAACTTACACCTAAATTTTTAGCGCATTCAACAGCGTCAATCATTGAATTTTTAGAGTTATATCTGCTTGGAAGAGCGTAAAGTTTTACATTATCACTACCTAAAGAATCGACTGCAATTGTTGCAACAAGAGCAGAGTCAATTCCTCCAGACATTCCAATTATAACTTGCGAAAAGCCAGATTTTTTTATATAGTCACGTAAACCCAAAACACATGCCATATAGTTTTTGGAAAGCTGACTTTCTGGTTCTGGTTTTATACTTAATGGTAATAGCTTTCTATCTTTTAATATTTCAATAGTTGCAAAATCTTCTTCAAAACTTTTCATTTGAATAACAAACTCTCCATCGCAATTCATAACAAATGAATTGCCGTCAAATACTACAGAATCTTGACCACCAACTTGATTCAAATATATTAGGCTTTTATTTAGAGTTTTGCAGAAATTATTTGCTAAATTATGACGATATTGTTGTTTCTTTTGAGAGTAAGGTGATGCATTAATAGAAATGACAAAATCAAAAACTTGTTCCTGTAGTAAAAAAAGATTTTTAGGATCCCATAAGTCTTCACAAACTAAAATTGCCAGGGTTAGACCACGAAAATCAATGTAAGAAAGACTGTTTGAAGAGCTGAAATATCTATTCTCATCAAAAACTCCGTAGTTAGGCAAAGTTTTTTTATTAATGATTTTTTTTATTTCGCCATTTTCAATTAAAATGGCAGAATTGTGTAAAACTCCTTTTTTTATTCTGCTAAAGTCTATTGTTGGAGAGCCAACTAGAATAGCACACTTTGAAGATAAAGTTGCTTGGCAAATTCTTACTATTTGTTCTTTTATGGCATCAAAAAAATATTTTTTTTGCAATAAATCTTCGCAAATATAACCGCAAATTGCCATTTCAGGAAAAATTGCTAAATCGTAGTTTTTCTCGGTTGCTAGTTTAAATTCTTGTAAAATTCTGTTCGTGTTGTTTTCTAAATCACCAATTGTGGGATTAATTTGTGCAAGATGAATTTTCATTTTTTCTTTACTATATCTTTATTTATGCGGAACTAAATAAATACAATAAATTAATTTTGATTTAAGTTATTTTATTTTCGCTGTGTATTTGCTCTTTCTTCTTAAGATTTTCTTCATTCAATTTTTTTACTTCTTT
>VHBV01000055.1 GCA_016882165.1 Candidatus Pelagibacterales bacterium | reverse complement strand
AGCCCAAGAGTTTTGTCATTCTGAGCGAAGCCCAAGAGTTTTGTCATTCTGAGCGAAGCCCAAGAGTTTTGTCATTCTGAGCGAAGCGAAGAATCTCAGGAGTTTGATTTCGGCTAAGGCTCAGTATGACACTTGTTGTTAAGGGATAATTACAAAAATTAAATTAATTAAATGAAAAAATTACATATAAAAACTTACGGTTGCCACAAACCATCCTTTTAAGGAGGGTGGGTTTATGCGTCAGCAAAACCCGGGTGGTTAATAATTCGCAAAAAATTAATTAAATGAAAAAATTACATATAAAAACCTACGGTTGCCACAAACCATCCTTTTAAGGAGGGTGGGTTTATGCGTCAGCAAAACCCGGGTGGTTAATAATTCGCAAAAAATTAATTAAATGAAAAAATTACATATAAAAACTTACGGTTGCCAAATGAACGTTTACGACTCAGATCGTATGCAAGATTTAATGGAAAATGTTGGCTATGAAACTGTCGACACACCAGAAGGTGCTGACATGGTAATCATCAACACTTGTCACATTCGCGAAAAAGCTTCGGAAAAATTATTTTCTGATTTGGGTCGAATCCGCCCGCACAAAAATAAAAAAGAAGAAGATGGCAGCCAAATGATTGTGGCCGTGGCTGGTTGTGTGGCGCAAGCTGAAGGTGAAGAAATTTTTAAACGCTCGAAAGTTGTCGATATTATTGTTGGTCCAGAAAGTTATCAAACCTTGCCAGATTTGGTTGGAAAAGCAATTCGCGAAAAGAAAAAACAAATCAATTTAGACTTCGTTCCCGACAATAAATTCGACGTTTTGCCAGAATCTAAAACCGGAGTTGGCGCTTCAGCTTTTGTAACAGTTCAAGAAGGTTGCGACAAATTCTGCACCTTCTGTGTTGTGCCTTACACTAGAGGCGCTGAATATTCACGAGAAGTTTCGAAAATTGTTGATGATGCCAAGCGCCTTGTAGATCAAGGTGTGAGCGAGATTTATTTTTTAGGACAAAATGTTAATGCTTATCATGGTCTTGATGCTTCAGGACAGGTTTCTAGCCTTGCTAAATTAATTGAAGAAGTTGCCAAAATTGACGCGGTAAAACGTATTCGCTACACAACTTCGCACCCGCGCGACATGAGTGATGACTTGCTTGCAGCGCACCGCGACATCGAAAAATTAATGCCATTTTTGCACCTACCAATTCAATCAGGTTCAAACAACGTTTTGAAAGGCATGAACCGCAAACACACGCGCCAAGATTATTTCAAAATCATCGAAAAATTGCGCGAATCAAGGCCAGACATGGGTTTGTCATCTGACTTCATCGTCGGTTTCCCCGGTGAAGCTGACAAAGATTTTGAAGACACCATGGATTTGGTGCGTCGCATTGGCTTCACACAATGTTACTCGTTCAAATATTCGCCACGTCCGGGAACGCCAGCGGCAGATGCTAAAATTCAAGTTGAAGAAAGTGTGAAAGATGTGCGACTTGCCGAGTTACAAAAACTTTTGACCGAACAACAAATCGAGTTCAACAAAAAAGCTGAAGGCCAAATAATGCCAGTTTTGTTCGAACGCGAAGCGCCGAAATCCAAAAAGAGAAGCAGCGGTGACAAAATCCAACTCTGGGGCAAATCGCCGTACCTTCAATCTGTAATTGTTGATGTTGATTCGGAAGAAGAGGCTAAAAAATACTTCGGCAAAATCGCCGATGTGAAGATTTTGAAATCCAGACCGAGCAGTTTGGTGGGAAATATTAATTAAAGGGTATTTTTATATGACCTTGTCTTTTGATATTGCTGCGGCGGTAGTTGGTTTTTAACTCTGGGTTTGTTCTGTATGCAACTAAGAGATCAGAAGGCTTTAAGCAACAGGTTAGCTGACTTACAGTATTGCAAAATGATGGAAGAGAGGTTGATAGCGATACTTTATCAGAATCAAAGTGAACACGATACAATTCATTCTGCTGCAAATGGAGATTTTTATAAGTTTCACTTTTTTAGAGGTTTTATCAACACCAGCAATGATGGGCCCATTCGATCTTTTAAAAAGATTTCTGATTGTAAATTTGATCAAAAAATCAAAGAAGGATATGTTGGGCTTTATAAGAGTATGATTGATGTAATCAAAACCGATGATCTAAAAAATCATTACAAAGAATCTAGGTTTGAAGAAGTTTTTAAACTTTTTGATGGAAAATAATTATCATCCTGAGGCGTAGCCGAATGATCTCAGGAGTTTGGATTCGGAGTTTAAAAGCATGATATGTTTCGCTTCGCTCAACATGACAGTTCGAGGAAAAATATTTCGCTTACGCCGAGTCATGACAGTTGAGGGAATGTTATTCGCTTTTCTCACTATGAGAGTGTGTTGCAATATATCTAAAATAATAAATTAGGATCTTGACTAGTTAAAATAATTTTAACTATCATTCAAGGCTTATGATTACTAGAAAAAATAAATATTATAATCGTTCCCGAATTTCTGAGAAGAAATTTAGAGAAGTTTTAAAGTATTTTTGTCATGATGAAACTGCTAGCAAAACAGCAATTTATACATCAATTAACAGAAACACAATAAACAAAATATTCAATGAGATACGCCAACATCTTTTTGCTAATAATTTAAATCTTCAAGACAAAGAAGGTGGAGATTTTGAGCTTGATGAATCTTACTTGGGAGCTAAGAGAATAAGAGGAAAAAGAGGTAGAGGAGCAGCGGGAAAGACTCCTGTTTTTGGACTTTTAAAAAGGAATGGAAAAGTTTATGTTGAGATAGTTAGAAATTGCAGTAAAGAAGAGCTGATGCCAATTATACAAGGTAAAATTCTTGAAGGATCAACAATAAATACTGATGGTTGGAAAGCTTACGATGGCTTAATTTTAAACGGTTACACTCATCACAGAGTTTTTCATTCGCATAATGAATTTGCCAGAGGAAAAAATCATGTTAATGGGATTGAATCATTTTGGAGCTATTGCAAAAGAAGACTAGCAAAATTTAACGGATTAACTGATGAGAAATTTGTTTTGCATTTAAAAGAAAGTGAATTTAGGTTTAATAATCGTAAGCAGGATCTATATAAAATCTTGCTCGAAATTATCAGAAAAAATCCGCTTAACTAGTCAAGACCCTTATTAAATTTAGGCAGTGATCCAAGTGAACAAAATATTGTAAATTATAAATCTAATGGCACACCTCTTATTCATGCAATTACTGAAGGACGTACGGAAGTAGTGAGAGTTTTATTGGCAAGGGGTGCTAATCCAAATACTGAATCATTAACAACTGTTTATATAAAATCAAGGGAAAGCATTTTGCCAGTAAGATCAGAGGCAAGCATTTCACCGATTTTTTTAGCTATAGAAAAAAACTTTCCAGAAATAGTTGAGCTTCTTGTTGAAGATCAGAAAACAGATTTAAAAGCAATCAAAGAATTTGATAAAGCAGAAGTTTTAAATCTTGCGATTAAAAAAAATAATCCCAAATTAATAGATGCCCTTGCAATTAGGAAAGATGAATTCACGGCTGCAGAAAAAAATACTGCTTTTTTAATTGCTTGTTCTTTAAATTTGCCAGATATGGTAGATAAAATGATTGAAAAATTTGAAATTAATCCAGCTGGTCCTCTATATTATAAACATAACTTATTAACATCTGTTTTGCCGTCAATGGTTGATTTAACCAACTTAGATATGGGAACTACAGAAGCAGTTTACTTTGCAAGGAATAATCCACAAATAATGGATATTTTAAAGTATCATAATGCTGTTGCTGAAAAACCCTCAAGCGTTATTGAAAGAATAGTGGAGATAATTAATCCAAAAAATGAAAGTGCTAAAAATAAATCTGGTTGTGTTATTTGTTAAAATTTTTCACAAATAAAATGTGATAAAGCCAAAGCCAGTTCGCTTTTAGAACATTCTCCTAGTTTTTCAACTTTGTTTTTCTTAACAAAGATCGCATTAGTCATATTTGACCCAAAAATTTTGCCTTCTGCTACATTATTTGCCACAATTAAATCACAATTTTTATTTACTAATTTTTCTTTAGCAAATCTTTCCAAATTATTGCTTTCAGCGGCAAATCCAATTACAAGTTTAGGGCGCTTCTTATTGTTTCCTACAAATTCTAGAATATCTGGGTTCTTTTCTAATTCTAACACTGGATTTTTTGTAGCAGTTTTTTTAATTTTTTCTTTTGAAAAATTTTTGACTTTGAAGTCAGAAACTGCTGCACATCCAATAAAAACTTCAAGTTTTGCCATATTATTTTTTACAGCCTCAAACATTTCTTCAGCTGTTTTAACGGTAATTATTTTTTCTTTAGGTAGAGCAATTGTTTCATGAATATTTCCTGCAACTAAAGTAACGTCAGCATTCATTTCATTTAGAACTTCAGCAATTGCAATTGCTTGTTTTCCAGAAGAATGATTGCCAATGAATCTGACAGGGTCTATTGGTTCATAAGTTGAGCCACCGGTAATTAATATTTTTTTTCCTTTAAGTAGGTTTTGATTTAAGAAAAATTGTTCAATTTGAGCGTAAATTTCTTCTGGATTAGCCATTTTTCCGATGCCAAATTCGCCGCAAGCTAAAACGTCTTTTTGGGGATCAACAATTGTGATATTTGATTGTAGCAATTCTTTTAAATTATCTTGAGTTGATTTTTTTTCCCACATTTTTTCATTCATTGCAGGAGCAATGATAATTTTTTTATTTGAAGCTAAAACAACATTCGAAGCTAAATCATCAGCCATTCCATTCGCAATTTTTGCTATAAAATCAGCACTTGCAGGCGCTACAACAATTAAGTCACTTTGACGAGAAAGATTTATATGACCCATTTCCAATTCGTCTTCAATTGAAAAAAGTTCGTTATAAGTTTTGTTGCCAGAAATACTTGATGCCAGAAGAGGAGTTATAAACTCACAGGCTGCTTTTGTTAAAACGCAAGTAACATCAAAGGAATTTTTCTTTAGTAAACGAACTAAATCCATTGATTTGTAGGCTGCAATTGAACCAGTAATAATTAGTAAAATTTTTTTGTTTTTCATTATTAGAACTTTAAATGTTTAATAATTTCAGCTGTTAAAATTCTGCCGCGTGGAGTTTTTTCTACAAACCCTTGTTGAATTAAATAAGGTTCTACGGTGTCTTCAATAGTGTCTTTTTCTTCTCCAATTGCCGCTGCAATAGTTTCAATTCCGACAGGTCCACCACGATAGTTCTTGGCAATGAATTGTAAGTAGCGGTAGTCAAGAGAATCAAGACCCAAAGCATCAATTTCTAAACATTTTAGAGCATAGTCAGCAGTTTCAATGCTTATAATATCTTCATTGGCATGAGATGCAAAATCGCGAACTCTTTTTAGCAAACGAATTGCAATTCTTGGGGTGCCACGAGATCTTTTTGCAATTTCTTGTGCTGCTTGTGGTGAAATTTTTATTTTTAGAATTTTAGCATCACGAATTATAATTTGTTCTAATTCACTTTCTGAATAAAAGCTGATTCTAAGTGGAATTCCAAAACGATCTTTTAGTGGATTGGCAATTAAACCAATTCTGGTTGTGGCACCAACCAAAGTGAATTTGGGCAAATCGATCTTGATAGCTCTTGCGGCTGGTCCTTCTCCAATTATTATATCTAGCTTAAAATCTTCCATCGCAGCATATAAAACTTCTTCCACATTTTTATTAAGACGATGAATTTCATCAATAAACAAAACATCACCTTGTTGTAAATTAGTCAGAATTGCTGCTAAATCTCCAGATTTTGTAATGACAGGTCCCGCTGTTCCTTTAAATCCAACTCCCATTTCGTGGGAAATAATCTGTGCTAAAGTGGTTTTTCCAAGTCCTGGAGGTCCGTAGAATAAAGCATGGTCCAAAACATCGCCTCGATTTTTGGCAGCACCAATAAAAATTTCTAAGTTTTCTTTTAATTTTTTCTGTCCCAGAAACTCTTTTAAATAAAGAGGTCGCAGAATATTCTCTCCACTGTCTTGTTCTAGTTTCTCGGCACTTAATTCTTCGTTTTTGGTCATTCTTAAAATTTATTTTTGCTTAATTCTCTTAAAGAAGAAGTAATTAAATTTTCTAGTGTAATTTGTGAGTTTCTTTCAATAAAATGAGTTATCATTTTTAGTGAATCTGACTTTTTATAACCCAAATTTTCAAGAGCAGAAAGCGCATCTGATACTAAAGCATTATTAGATAAATCTGGCAATTTATTATGTTCAATTGCTTCAAAATTAATATCAACGCCAAGTTTCTTAGGACTTTCTTTTAATTCTGTTACAATACGACTTGCCAATTTAGGCCCAATTCCTGAAATTTTAGAAAATGATTTTTCATCGCTTTGTATTAAAGCTTTTGCTAGTTCTTCAATTGTAAAAAATCCCAAAATTTTTAAGGCAACTTTATTACCAACTCCTTGAACTTTTGTAAGCTCACTAAACCAAATTTTCTCAATCTCTCTTGCAAAACCGTAAAGTTCTATAGCATCTTCTTTAACAACTGTTTCAATAATTAGAGAGGCTTCTTTGTCTTTTGGAAAATTTTTTAAAAATTCAGTGGTCTTGGAAGATAAGAAAACAACATAACCAACTCCATTAACATCAATTATACACTTGTCTTCATTGATTAAATCAATTAAACCTCTAAGCTTTCCAATCATAAATTTTTAGTTTGTTTTATAGCGCAAATTAGTCTTTTTCAAGAATTTCAATTTAAAAGTAATGTTACAGAAGAGCAATCATAACGTTGAATGGTTAATAAGTAAAGATTTGGTGCATTTTGAAGATGCATTGATTTTTATGCAAGAGCGTGTTGAGAAAATTATTAAAAACGAAGCGAAATCTTTAATTTGGATATTAGAGCATTATCCGGTATATACTGCTGGAATAAGTGCTCAAGATTCAGATTTGTTAAATAAAACCGATATTCCAATTTTTAAAACTAATCGTGGTGGCAAATATACATATCACTGTCCGGGCATGAAAATTGTTTATGTTATGCTTGATTTAAAAAGATTTTTTGCACCAAAAGCACCAGATGTTGCTGAATTTGTAGAGTTTATGGAAAATTGGGTAATTGATGTTTTAGAAGAATTTGGAATTAAAGGAGAAATAAGAAAAGGACGTGTTGGAATTTGGGTTACAGATAAAAACGGAGTTGAAAAAAAGATTGCTGCAATTGGAATCAAATTAAAAAAATGGGTTTCTTATCATGGAATTGCAATAAACTTAAGTCCTGATCTATCAGGTTTCCAAAATATTGTGCCTTGTGGAATTAAGGAATTTGGAGTTACTTCAATTGAAGAGATTTTGAAACGTAAAGTTGACGACGAAGAGTTTATATTATTACTTACAAGAAAGTTTTCTGAATGTAAGATTTAGAATTAATTATTGCAGTTATAAAATAACAAAAAGCATCATCCTTTTACTTAATTAAAGTTAAAAATCTATTTGAGTAGCTTTTGTAAACAAAGGGCTGCCATATTTATCTTTGCCAAAATTCTCTATTATTTTTTGTGCTCTTGGACTTTTTAAATAATGTAGGAAAGACAGCGCCTCTTCACTAGGATTTTTTTGCAATAAGGCAAAGCATTGGTTAAGCAAAGAAAAACCACCTCTAACATATATTGTGCTATTATTTAATTGGTCGGCATTGTTCATAAAAGTTGCCCAATCAGTTATTGTGTAAAGAGCATTTTGATCTGCGTAAAGCAAAGCTTCTTTTGGAAAAGTATGATATTTAAAATACCAGTTATCATCTTTTTCCCATGGCGTCATTTTCAGTGACTTCCAGATAGAAGTTTCTTTTGCGTTGGTGCCAGAATTATCATCACGAGATAAGAAAATGGGAGTTTTTATTCTTTTTCCTAATTTGGCAATTTTAAAAAAAGCGGTTTCTGGTGAGTTTTCAGTTTCAATCTTTGCTTTGTTATTTCTTGGTCCAGTAATGATAAAATGATCGTAAAAATCACAGTGTAATATCCTGCCCAACCCTCTTTTATTGCTTTATTTCCGGAATCTTTATCATATACTAAAGCAACATCAATGGTATTATTTTTCAGTTGTAGCAAAGTGTTAGGGCTTATGTCTTGATACCAAGCAATTGAGTAATCTGCTTGTTTTTGTGTCAGATAGTCTTCTGATAGCTCTGCTAAAAGTCCGGTTGTACCAGCTCCACCATTTCCAATTTTAATTCTGATATCATTTTTGTTAGTACCGTAAATTTCTTTGGGTTCTGTGCTTATGTTTCTGGTGTCAGTTTCTGCTAGTGCTGTGTGGTAGAAAAAAATACTAAAAAGAATGACTACAAAATTTCTCATGATTTTTGATATGCTGTAAGAAGTAATTTTAATTTCTATATAATACTAATTTTTAGCTATCTAAAGCTGCAAATTGTTATAAGATGAGTTTTTAGTTGATGTACTTGAAATTACTATAATCAATATTATCTGAATCAAGAATTTAAATTTTTTAACAAATAA
>VHBV01000054.1 GCA_016882165.1 Candidatus Pelagibacterales bacterium | reverse complement strand
TTTAATTTAATTAATTAATTTTTATTCCAAGCCTTGAAGCAACATCTGAGTAAGCTTCAACTAATCCACCCAGATCTCTTCTGAAACGATCCTTATCAAGCTTCTCAGAAGTTGAAGAGTCCCAAAGTCTACAACTATCAGGACTTATTTCATCAGCTAAAATTATATTTCCAGAAGCATCAAAACCAAATTCAATCTTAAAATCAACCAATTTAATATTTATTGCAGCAAATGCATTTTTCAAAAACTGGTTAATTTCTAAGCTGTATTTTTTAATTTGATCTAACTGATCCTTAGTAACAACTTTCAGAACATGAATTGCATGATCATCATTAATAATTGGATCTTGCAAAGAATCGTCTTTATAACAAATTTCAAAAACTGGATTTGAAAGAACAACTCCTTCTTCAATTCCTAATCTTTTTGTCATTGAACCCGCAACAATATTTCTAATAATTACTTCAAGTGGAATAATTTTAGCTTTTCTTACCAATTGTTCACGTTCATTTAGTCTTTTTACAAAGTGAGTTGGAATTCCTGATTTAGAAATTTCAAGCATTATGAACTCAGAAATAAAGTTATTTAAAACTCCTTTTCCATCAATTACGGCTTTTTTTAAAGCATTAAATGCGGTTGCATCATCCTTAAAATATTGAATAAGCAAGTTTTCATCAGAAGTTGTGTAAAGAACTTTTGCTTTTCCTTCGTAAATTTTTTCTAGTTTTTGCATTTTTTAGTTATCTTTTTTGAATAAATTTAGGTATAGCGCAACTGTCATCCTGAGCGAAAGCGAAGGATCTCAGGAGATAAACTGCGGAATCTAACGCCTGAGATCCTTCGCTTTCGCTCAGGATGACAGTTAGTGACTACATTCTTAAGTTATATATAAAAAAAGACCCAAACGGTGTTTTACACCGCAATTTAGGTTTAGGTCGTTTTTTAAGACACTTTGCTTCACGAAATATCGCTTTTCTCGCTTCGCTCAAAGACGATATGTCGCCTGGGCACGCGTCGCCAAAAATTAAAATTTAGACTCCTTTGCCCGATTGATGCTAAAAACGACCGTTTAGGTCGTTTTTTTAAAGCATCAATCCCACGTAGCGACTGGTGGAAGAGACATAAGAATTGCTTCAGCATTTCCACCTGTCATTAAACCAAATTTTGTACCACGATCGTAAACCAGGTTAAATTCAGCATAAAGTCCACGCTTTCTTAATTGATGGTCTCTTTGTTCTTGAGTCCAATCTTGATACATGTGACGGCGAACTAATTTAGGGAAAATTTCTAAAAAAGCCAGCCCTACATTACAATTAAATTCAAAATCATTATCAAAATTATCGGTATTTAAATAATCATAAAATATTCCACCAACACCACGTGCAACACCACGATGTTTTATAAAAAAATATTCATCACACCATTTTTTGAATTTTTCATAATAATTTGGATCTGATTTATCACAAGCTGCTTTAAAAGCTTGGTGAAAATCTTTAGTATCTTTTTCATTTTCAAACATTGGATTCAAATCTGCACCACCACCAAACCAGTTTTTTTCGGTACATATAAAACGTGTGTTCATATGAACTGCCGGCACAAGAGGTGATTTCATATGAGCAACCAGAGAAATTCCACTTGCCCAAAATTTACCATCATTTTCTGCTCCTGGAATTTGAGATTTAAAATAATCAGAAAACTCACCATAAACTTTTGAAAAATTAACACCTACTTTTTCAAAAACGTTGCCTTTCATAAGAGACATTTCTCCATAACCTCCATCACCCGATTTATCTGGTCTATTCCAGTTTTTTCTTATAAATTTTCCAGAATCTTTTAAAGAATTTTGATTTGCAAATTCTTCTTCTATTTTTTCAAACTCAGCGCAAATTTTATCACGCAAAAGCCTAAACCATTCTGACGTAATTTTTCTCTTTTCTTCAAGATTCATAAAAAGGGATTGCTTAATTTGAGAGTGATTTGAATAATATAAAAATATAGTAATTATATCTAATAACAAATGTCATCCTGAGCGAAGCGAAGGATCTCAGGAGTTCGGACTCGGAGCTCTAACTCCTGAGATCCTTCGCTTCGCTCAGGATGACATTTGTTGCTACTAGGATGACATTTGTTGTTAAGATATATATTAAATTCAAAGAAATACTAATCTTATAAAATGAATTTTAAATCAAAATTTTTACAAGAATTTCAAGCTCGTGGATTTTTTGCCGCCTGCACTCACCCACAAGAATTGGACGAGATTTTAAATAAAGAATCAATTACTGCCTATATTGGTTTTGATTGCACCGCAAAAAGTTTGCACGCTGGCAGTTTAATTCAAATTATGATTTTGCGAATGCTGCAAAAACATGGTCATAAACCTCTTATTCTTTTGGGTGGAGGAACTACAAAAATTGGCGATCCAAGCGGAAAAGATGAGGCAAGAAAAGTTTTAAGCGAAAATGACATTTCCAACAACTTAAATGGAATTAGAAAAACTTTGGAAAAGTTTATTTCATTTGAAGGCGAAAATGCTGCTGAAATGGTGAATAATAATGATTGGTTAAAAAATTTGAATTATTTGGAATTTTTGCGTGACATTGGACGTCATTTTTCAATTAACAGAATGTTGACTTTTGATTCGGTGAAACTTCGTTTAGAGCGTGAACAACCACTAAGTTTCTTAGAATTTAATTACATGATTTTGCAAGCTTATGATTTTTATTATTTAAGTAATTTTTTCTTAAATAAAAAATATACCTGTATCCTGCAAATTGGAGGTTCTGACCAATGGGGAAATATTGTGAATGGAGTTGAGCTAGCAAGAAGAAAATATAGTGAAACAACAAACATTGCAGAAGATGGAGCGGAAACCAGTGGTCCAGATTTAAAAGAACCAATTATTCCAACATTCGGATTAACCTCACCTCTTCTTACAACTTCTGACGGCAAAAAAATGGGCAAAACTTCTGATGGCGCAGTTTGGCTTGATTCTGAAATGCTTCCTGCTTTTGATTATTTCCAATATTTTAGAAACATACATGACGCTGATGTTGGCAAGTTTTTGAAATTATTTACTGATTTATCGCTTGATGAAATTGAAGTTTTGGTGCCAGGATCCTCCTGTTTAGGAGGATCGAGCGAACGCGTTAGCGGCGTGATGGAGGTTCATCAAATTAACAAAGCAAAAGAGATTTTGGCTTTTGAAGCAACCAAAATTTGTCACGGAGAAAAAGCTGCTTCAGACTCTTTACAAAAAGCGAGAGAAATTTTTGTTGCAAAAAATTCTGCCGCCTTTGAAGAAAAAGAAGTGTTTTTAGGTGACGAAAAATCCAAAAAACTGGTTGATATAATTTTTGAAATTAATGCAGCTGAATCAAAAGGTGCAGCAAAAAAATTAATTGAAGGAAAAGCTGTAAAAATTAACGGTGAAGCGATTTTAGACATTCATCACACAATTTCAAATTTTGGTGAATTTGAATTGTCAGTTGGCAAGAAAAAGTTTTTTAAGATTTTGGTGAAGTAAAATACTGGATTGCCACGTCGGACTTTGTCCTCCTCGCAATGACGGTAATTATCAGCGTCATTGCGAGGAGCGTGAAACGCGACGCGGCAATCCATAAAAGAACTCGGAAGTTAAATTTAATATTTTTTAAATCCTCCGTCTTCACTTACGCGAACCCACCTTCTTTTTCAAAGCAGGCTTTAAACAAAATTTGGTAAAATTATGACAAAAAAAATAATTGGAATTGGAAACGCAATTGTTGATATTTTATGCAAAGTTGATGATGATTTTTTGATAAAAAACAATCTTATCAAAGCTTCTATGTCGTTAATTGATGAAGATATTGCAAAAAAATTATCAAAACTTGATAGCGAGAAAATTACTTCTGGTGGATCAGCTGGAAATACCATGGCAATTTTAGGTCAAATGGATTGTAAAAGTGAGTTTTTAGGGAAAGTTGCTAATGACGAATTTGGTCAGAAATTTATTAGCCAACTATCCTCAAGCAAAACAAAATTCATAAATAACAGTTTTTCTAATAAATCTTCAGCAAAATCATTCATTTTAGTTACGCCAGATGCACAAAGAACAATGTGCACTTTTTTGGGATGCGCTTCAGAAATTGACGAAACTGATATTAATGAAGAAATTTTTAAAAATACCTCTGTTCTTTATCTTGAAGGTTATTTGTGGGATAGAGAAAAAACTATCAATTCTCTAAAAAAATCTATTGAGCTTGCCAAAAAAAATAATGTTAAAGTTGCATTTTCTTTGTCTGATGTTTTCTGTGTTGCACGTCATAAAAAAGACTTCTTAGCACTAGTTAAAAATGATTTAGACATATTATTTGCTAATGAAGATGAAATACTAGAACTTGTTTCAAGTGCAGAATTCTCTATGACAGAAATTGCCGAATTTTTGAAACAAAAAAAAGATTTAATTGGAGTTATAACAAGATCAGAAAAAGGCTGTGCTGTTTTTCAAAATAATAAATTTTTTGAAACTAAAGCTAATCAAATTGATAATTTAATTGATACTACTGGTGCTGGAGATGCTTTTGCAGCTGGCTTTTTATACGCTTTATCAAATGATTTACCTTTAAAAAAAGCAGCTGAAATTGGCAATATTTTAGCATCTAAAATAATTCAGAAATTGGGAGCTAGATTTGATGATGAAGAGATTGTTTTAATATCTCAGAATATTAAAAATTAAGGCAATTATCTTTACAAATACTTTTCATCCTGAGCGTGGCGCGAAGGATCTCAGAATTTTTAACTACTGAGATTGAACTCCTAAGATCCTTAGCACCACAGTCAAAATAACAGTAAATTAAATAATGGATTGCCACGTCGGGCTTTGCCCTCCTCGCAATGACGGAGAATAAGAAATGACACTTTGGAAAAAACAAACAGAATTTTTAAAATTGAACCGCAATGACGGAGAATAAGAAATGACACTTTGGAAAAAACAAGAGTTGCTGGATGCTTTAAAAGATGAAGTTATCTCGCACAATATTTTAAATGAAATAGAAATTGATGAAGTTGTAATAGATAGTCGTAAAGCTTCTAAAACAAAATTATTCATAGCATTGAAAGGCGAAAAACATGATGCTCATGATTTTCTAAACCAAGTTTTTGAAAATGGTTGCGAAATTGCTTTAATTCATAAAGAAGAAGAGTTTTTTAAATTTAGAAACTCAAAAAATCATATAATTCTTGTAAAAAATACTTTTATTGCACTTTATAAGTTAGCTGCTTTTGCTCGTCAAAGAAGTAGGGCAAAAATTATTGCAATTACTGGTTCCGTTGGCAAAACTGGAACTAAAGAGATGTTAAAAAATGCTTTTGAGTCACAAGGAAAAACTTATGCTACTATTGGTAATTTAAATAATCATATTGGACTGCCGCTTACTTTATGTAATTTTCCTAAAAATCATGACTTTGGAATTTTTGAAATGGGTATGAATCATTTAGGAGAAATTGAACCTTTATCAGAACTAGCAAGACCTCATCTTGCAATTATTACTAATGTTGGACCAGTTCACATCGAAAACTTCAAAAGCGAACAAGAAATTGCAATTGCTAAATCAGAAATTTTTGCAGGTCTTAATAAAAATTCTGGCAAGGTTCTGATAAATTTTGATAACAAACATTACGACTTTTTAAGAAAAAAAGCTCAATATTTTCAAATAAAAGAAGAAAATATATATTGTTTTGGAGAAATGGGTGGTAATTATCAAATTTTAGAAAGCATTATAAAAGACTCTAATTTGTCAGAAATTAAAGCCAAAACTGCAAAAAACATTAAAGTTTCTTATCAAATTTCAACTTCTCAAAAAGCGACAATTTTTAATTCGGTTATTGTTCTTGCATCACTTGATTTAGTTGGAAACAATATTGAAAAAGGATTAGAAAAATTTAAGGAAATTAAAAGCCAATCTGGTAGAGGAAAAATTAGCGAGATAAAAGTTGATGATAAAAAAATAGTTTTAATTGATGATACTTACAACGCTAGTGTGTTATCAATGAAATCTGGTATTGATCATGCTTTAACTTTAAAAAACTCTCTTAATAAAAAAAGAGTTATAGCCGCACTTGGCGAAA
This sequence comes from Candidatus Pelagibacterales bacterium, assembly GCA_016882165.1. Classification (GTDB taxonomy): domain Bacteria; phylum Pseudomonadota; class Alphaproteobacteria; order Rickettsiales; family UBA1997; genus UBA2645. The sequence goes on along the minus strand of VHBV01000054.1, from coordinate 2,515 downwards.
TGCTAGAGTTAGGAGAAAAATCACTTGAATTACATGAAGAAGTGACCAATTATCTTAGAAAGCTTGGTGTTGATTTTTCCATATTAGTTGGCAAAAACATGACCAAAGCAGCAGAAAAATTAGAGAAAAACTTTTATAAAACTTTTGATAATTCTTCTGATGCAGCTCTTGAAATAAAAAATTTCTTGGAAGATGGAGATATTTTATATATAAAAGGCTCTCGTGGAACAAAAATGGAAGTTTTGGTTACAACGTTAAATCATGAAATTTCTAAAAACTCTCACTGATCTTGTAAATAAAATAAAAAATAAATTTTAATAAAAAAATCTATGCTCACTAGCTTAACAATCTTTTCTAATTTATGGATTAAGAGCCTGTTTTGTTTTGTTTCTTCCTACTTGATAGGTTTTTTTAGTACCAGAAAATACATAAAATTTATTAATTCTAGATCTGATCTTTTTCAGCCAATAAGATCAGAAGGCCCTCAAACTCACCTTACAAACAAGAAAAAAACCCCAACTATGGGAGGAATTTTTATTGTTCTTGCCACTACAATTTCATCTCTAATTTTTCTTGACCTCACAAACTCTTTTATTTGGATTGCGCTTCTTGTTTTCATATCATTTTCCCTTATAGGTCTTACAGATGACCTAATGAAAGTAATTTATAAAAATACCAATGGATTTCGTGGAATCTACAAGATAGTAATTCAGTTTGCTTTGATTGGAGCTGTATTCTTGTGGCTTGGCTATACAGATAGCAACTATTTAGAGAGCAAAGTATTTTTACCTTTTGGCGAAGATAATTGGCTTAAATTAAACATGGTTTTATTTATAGTTTTTATCACTTTTGTTATTGTTGGATCTTCAAATGCTGTTAATTTAACGGATGGACTTGATGGTTTGGTAAGTATACCTGCAATAATAAACTTAATTTGCTTAATTTCTTTAGTCTTTATAGCTGCCAATCAAAACCTTGCAGACAATTTTAAAATTCCTTACATTAGTTTTGAAGCTTTAGAACTAGTTCCTTTCTGTTTTGCATTAATTGGTAGTATCTTAGCATTTCTAACTTTTAATCTAAAACCAGCAAAAATTTTTATGGGAGATGTTGGTAGCCTTGCTATTGGTTCTGTAATTGGTTTAATAGCAATTATCGTTAAACAAGAATTGGTCTTCTTTGTTATATCGCTTTTATTTGTTATTGAAGCATCTTCTGTTATATTGCAAGTTGGTTCTTACAAAATCCGCAAAAAAAGAATTTTTTTAATGGCTCCAATTCATCATCATTTTGAAAAACTGGGTTGGAGTGAAAAACAAGTTGTAAGTAGATTCTGGACTTTATCATTTTTGTTTGCCGTTTGTGGAATGGCTGTAATTTTAGTTAGATAGTTATGACAAGAAAACCTCGTGTTTATTTATATGATTCAACTCTAAGAGATGGTGCACAAACAAGTACTGTTAATTTCGGAGTACGCGACAAAATTGAAATTGCAAAAATTATAGACTCTCTTGGTATTGACTATGTTGAAGGAGGATGGCCAGGAGCCAATCCAACTGATGATGAGTTTTTTTCCAATCTACCGAAACTAAAAAAGTCAAAATTCTCAGCTTTTGGAATGACCAAAAGAAGTGGTGTTTCAGCTACTAATGACACAGGTTTAAATGCTTTAATTAATAGTGATACAAAATCTGTTTGTATTGTTGGCAAAACTTGGGATTTTCACTTAAAAAATGCTCTTCATATATCTGAAGCAGAAAATTTAGATATGATTTCTGACTCAATACAACATATTGTGAAGAAGAAAAAAGAAGCTATGTTTGATGCTGAGCACTTTTTTGATGGATACAAAGCAAATCCAAAATTCGCTCTCAAGGCAATAAAAACAGCTTTTGAATCTGGTGCAAGATGGATTATTCTTTGCGATACTAATGGTGGAACGCTACCTAGTGAAATTTCTAAAATTGTAAAAGATGTAACAAAACACATTCCTGGTGAAAATCTTGGAATACATTGTCATAACGATACTGGTAACGCTGTTGCCAACTCTTTGGCTGCTGTTGAAAGTGGTGTTAGACAAATTCAAGGAACCATTAATGGACTTGGTGAACGTTGCGGCAATGCCAATTTAATCAGCATTATTCCAACTTTGTGCTTAAAAATGGGTTTTGACGTTGGAATTAGTGAAGAACAATTAAAAAACTTAGTTCACGTTTCTAATTTTCTTGATGACTTACTTAATAAAGAACGTGACAAATTTGCACCTTATGTTGGAAAATATGCTTTTGCTCACAAAGGAGGACTTCATGTTTCTGCAGTTGCGAAGAACCCAACCTCTTACGAGCACGTTCAACCAGAAAAAGTTGGGAATCAGAGACAAATTATGATTTCTGATCAGGCTGGACGTTCCAATATTATAAGTCGCTTAAAAGAGATTGGTATTGAGTTGAAAGATGAAATAAAAACCAGTCAAGTTGCTAATTTGGTGAATCAAGTCAAAGAACTAGAGGCCAAA
>VHBV01000053.1 GCA_016882165.1 Candidatus Pelagibacterales bacterium | reverse complement strand
GTCTTTTAAATGAACTGAATCACCATCTCTTACCTGAATTTCATCAATAACTTCCTTTACACCCTTAACACTCCAACATAGATCGGAAGCAAGTTTTGCTTTTTGAACATCTCTTACAATTCCTGTAAGTAGTACCCTTCCCTCATTTACTGTAACATCAATTGAGTTTCCGTAATTTTTCAAACCATTTACCAAAAAACTTGATCCAATTTTGGTTGAAATTACAATGTCTTTACTTGTATTTGGTAAACTTTTTTCACGAACTACAACAAAACCTGTTGTTGCCGAACCGACAATAACAGTTTCCATGCAAGCAGTGCTAAAAAGAAAAACTATTAATGAACAAATTATTGATATAATTCTCATAATATAATGTTGAATTAAAATCTTGATAACAAGAAAGGCCAAGGAAGCAGATTAGACTAAGATTAATAATAATTTATTGCAAATTATTTTTCCTTGCTTAGAGTTCTGATCTCTTTTTTAAAAATAGATTAAAAATCTCAAGAAATCTCATTTTTTATCTATTCTTTTCTTCAAGCGGGCGTAGCTCAGTGGTAGAGTGTCACCTTGCCAAGGTGAATGTCGAGGGTTCGAATCCCTTCGCCCGCTCCAATTTCTCTACCAAAATCTTTTTTCTCAAAAAAAATTCTTTCCTAAACAACCTTGAAAAAATAATTTCACCGACTAGATAAAATAAGTACTGGTAAAAATATTTATTTATACCAAATCATAACTCTATTAATCGCAGTTTTATGATAGTGTTTATACCAAATAAACTATTTCTTGATAATTAAGTAATTCATCATACTAACTTCGTCTTTTTGGCTAAAAATTACAAAAAACCTCAAGCTGTATGTTCATACAGCTTTCATTTTTTACAATTTTTATCTCAAAAATACTTCGTTACTACGAACAACAAATAGTTTATTTGGTATAGTCTAATTTTATTAACTTTAAATAACTTTAGAAAATGAAAAAACTTAACTTACAAAATATAAAAAAAATTTTTGGATCAAAAATTTTCATAGCCATAATTTTCACTCTAATTGGCATTTCAGGAACAGTACTTGCAAAAACAAAAGATCATAAACAACACACTGAATTGGCAAATAATGAATTTGATTGGAATATTGTACAACAACATCATCAAATTTTTGAAAATGATCCATTTTTTCAAACAAATGGAATTTTTGCTGAAGTAGCAGAAATGGAAAAACAAATGAATAAGATGTTTGCTAATCACCAAAAAAATATGCAGAAACTTTTTCATGAAGCAAAAGAGTCTGGAAAAATCAACAGTCAATCTTCCGTATTAAAAAATGAAGATGAAAAAACCTATTATTACGAATTAAATTTTTCTGGATTTAAAAAGGAAGATATTGCCATAAAAATTGAGAATAATTCTCTAACTTTTTCTGCAAAGAAAGAAGATAATAAAATTGATAAAGATTCTGAAAAAAAGGCAAATTCGAGTTTTTATTATTCATTTTCTTTGCCAAAATATAATAATAAAACTGAGCCAGAAATTATTAAAGAAGATAATAAAATTACCGTAAAATTACAAAAGAACTAGGCAGCAAAAACTTAAAAAATATTTGTTATTTTTAAGTGCCTTATTTTATGAATTGCGAGGCATTATTCTTATATACTGTTAGTTAAAATTTGATTTAATTGTATTTTGTATAATGCTCGCAATTTCTATTAAGAAATTGACTTACATTTAGTGAAGTAAAATTATTTTTTTTCTAGTTATTAATATTTTCCAAACATTTCGGAGATTTTTTTGCTATTTTCTGTTTTTGTAAGAGCAAGAATTGTTAGTATTCTTGCTTTTTGCGGACTTAAATTATCTGAAGTAATAAAATCAAACTTATCATCTTCAACTTCTGTATTTCTAACTACAGCTCCTGCCCCAACTCGCGAACTTCTTACAATAAAAACACCTTTTTTTCTAGCATCAATAAGTTTATTCATGGTTTCTTTGTTAATATTACCATCTCCAACACCTGCAACAACAATTGCTTTTGATCCAGATTTTACAAGATAGTCAACTATTCCAGAATCAAATCCAGCATGAGCATATATAATATCAACTTTTGGTAAATCGACGATATTTTTTACACTAAAATTACTGCTAGCAGTATGTAATCTTAAATTTTCATAGTAAATTTTTACATCACCATAATAAACTTGTCCAATTGGTCCAGAATTTGGAGATTTAAAAGAATTTACGTTTGTAGTATGAAGTTTTGATACATCTCTTGCGGCATATATTTCATCATTCAAAAGTACCAAAACTCCTTTATTATAAGCATCTTTACTTGAAGCCAAAGCGACTGCGTTATATATATTCATCGAACCATCAGCGCTAATTGAAGTTGATGGACGCATAGATCCAACTATAATAACTGGTTTTTTGCTTTTTAAAACTAAGTTCAAAAAATAGGCTGTTTCTTCTAAAGTATCTGTTCCATGGGTCAAAACAACTCCATCAACATCAGATCTTGAAAGCAAATCATTTAACTTGTTAGCAATTTTTATCCAATCTTGAGAAGTTATATCTTGGCTGCTAATTTGCATTAGTTGCTCAGCTTTTATATTTGCAAACTTTTCAAGATTTGGAACAGATTTTAGAAGTGATTCTACGGTAATTTTTCCAGGAACATATTTGACTTCATTTGAAGATTCCCCAGCACCAGAAATAGTACCTCCAGTTGTAACAATAACTATATTTTTTGCATATGAATTATATGAAAACAAAAGAAATACTAAAAGACTTAAAGTTTTAATTACTTTCATAGAATAACAGGTTTTATTGAATATTTTTTCAAACTAAGCTTTTTTAACATTTAAGTAATACATAATTAAAGCAACACCTAAAGCCTGGAATACTCTATTAAAGAACCAACCAATTGCTAAAAATTCTGAAATAGGTAAATAAATAACCACTGCCAGTTCAAGTATTCCAACTAATTCTCCAACCAACAAACCAGCAGACAAAACATATTTCAAAGAAATTGGATTTTTGGTAAGAATAAAATCACGAAATAGTTTAACAAAAATCATAGCGTAAACTAAATGTATAACTAAACAAAATGAAATATATCTTACAATTTCACCGTCATTACGCCATAATTGTGGAGTTTGATCGTAAAGAGGCTTCAACAAAGAGCCATGCCAAAAGAAATCAAAAGCATAAATAAACAAAAATACTGCAACTAAAGATAAAAGGGATTTTTTGTCTTTCATAAATTCAACAAGTTTTTGTTATTAGAATTAAATCACAAACTACTAGTCAAAAACTGCAAATTTATCCTTAAATGTAAATTGATGTTTAATTTTTTGTTATTAGAAAAAAGAAATAAGTCAAATCAATACAAAACTTACTTGGTCAAATTAGGATCAATATCAACTTCTTTATAAAATTCTTCACCAATTTTTATCTCTTCCCTACCATTCTTCACTCTCCAATTATTTGAATCACGAAGTGAAAATATACAACCACAATATTCTTGTTTATAGAATTCTTCTCTTTTGGCAATTTCGTACATTCTTGCAGCACCACCAGCTTTTCGCCAATTATAAGTCCAATAACTTACACCATCATAATTTTTAGCAGCTCTAATTCCACAATCATTAATTTGATCCATATTTTTCCAACGTGAAATTCCCAAAGAAGAAGTGATAGTTGAAAAACCATTTTCATAGGCGTAAAGAGCAGTTCTTTCAAAACGCATATCAAAACATTTGGTACAACGAATTCCTCTTTCTGGCTCCCACTCCATTCCTTTGGCACGTTTAAACCAATTCTGAACATCATAATCAGCATCAACGAATGGAATTCCTAGCTTTTCAGCAAAACGAATATTCTCTTCTTTTCTTATTTCATATTCTTTTTTTGGATGAATGTTGGGATTGTAAAAAAAGATCGTAACATCAATTCCAGAAACTTTCATGCGCTCCATTAAATCTCCAGCACAAGGAGCGCAACAACTATGCATTAAAACACGATTATCTTTTGCATCATCTGGCAACTGCAATTTATAATTGTATTCTTCTTGTTGATTTGACATAAAATTAAATTTAAATTTTTGGTGCCAATTTTAGACACTGTTAGATAATTTATTCCAATAAAAAATGCCTGAACTTCCTGAAGTTGAAACAATTCGTCTTGGTTTACAAAACTTAGTAAACAAAAAAGTTAGCCATATTTTCAGATCAGATAAAAAAATGCGGATAGAATCAACAGAAAATTTAGATAAAATAGCAAATTCCACAATAACTGAAATTAGTAGAAGAGCGCGTTACTTAATTGTTAATTTTAGTAATGATTACAGTTTAATAATTCACCTTGGGATGAGTGGAAGAATTACTGTAAATAAGAAATTTCAGCAATTAAAACACGATCATTTTGCCTGTGAATTGAATGATAATTTGTGGCTAATTTTTAATGATCCAAGACGTTTTGGTTTTGTTGATTTGGTTTTAAATAAAAATATTTCGAAACATAAAATGTTATCAAAACTTGGATTTGAACCACTTTCAGAAGAATTTAATGCTGCATATTTAACACAAGTTTTAAAAAACAAAAAAATGAACATCAAAACCACAATGATGGATAATGAAATTGTGGTTGGTGTTGGTAATATTTACATAAATGAATCTTTATTTGATTCAAAAATTTCGCCAATGCGCCAAGCCAATTCCCTAACTAAAACTGAAATAAAGAATTTAGTTTCTTCAATCAAAAAAACAATTGCAAAAGCCATAGAGCTTGGCGGATCTTCAATTAACGACTATGTGAACTCAGAAGGAAATTTAGGTAATTTTCAAAACAGTTTTAAAGTTTACGGTCAAGAAAGCGAAAAATGTTTGCTTTGTAAAAATTTAATCAGAAAGATACGACAAAATGGACGCTCAAGCTTTTATTGCGAAAAGTGTCAAAAATAATAATAAGATTCTTATGAAAAAAATTTTTGTCTTTCTAGTTTTTATATTTCCACTGACTTCCTGTGTTGAAAACAGCCCAGAAAACAGAATGACAAAAGAGTCTTATATTGCGAACTTACTTCGAATAAAATCTCAAGAACAAAAACAAGAAGAATTTACTAAAATTCAAGATGCAAATTTGGATGATAACCAAAATGTAATTTCAGATAATCAAGAACAACAAACAAAAACAGAATTTGTAACTGGAAGCGAAGATGTTCCTCTTTTTCAAGGACTAGTTCAAAGTGAAAATGACGATTTAAACTTAGGTTTTGATTCTGGATCTGGTACAATTTCTTCTTCATCTTATAACAGCAAGTTTTCTGGTGGTGAGGTTAAAAACTTCTATATCAAAACTTTACCTCAAATGGGATGGTTTTTACTGAATAAAAGTAACGAAAATTTAGTTTTCAAAAGAGAGAATAAAACTGTAACCATCAGCTTTTTAAACAAAGATGGACAAGAACTGGTAAGGTTTTTTATTTCTTCTGAGTTATAACATAACATAAAAAAATCATGGATAGAGAAAACAAAAAATTTTTTGATGCTGTAAAATCGGGCAATACTAAATATAGTTAAAGAAACTTTGGAGGAAAATTTTGACTTAGAATCGCAAAGTATAAGTCATGGTACAACACCTTTAATCCTAGCAGTAAAAGAAAATCGTTATGAAATTCTTAATATGTTATTACAAAATGGAGCAAACGTTGACTCAAAAGACTCTGAATGTCAAACTGCCTTAATGCACGCTGCAATGATAGGTTGTAGAAAATCTTTAAAGATTTTGATAGAAAACAATGCCGATGTTTCTTTAACTGACAAAGAAGGCAAAACAGCTTTAATGCATGCTGCCATTGGGTTACACTTTGGCGTGGTAGAAGAATTGCTTACAAAAAATTCCGATAACATTAATGTACAAGATAATGAAGGTAACACTGCTTTACAATATGTTGCACATAATCAGATTAGATCTACGAATCATTTTCGTATTGAAACAGCAAGAGTCTTGTTAAAACATGGCGCTGATACTTCTTTAAGTTTCAGAGATAGTCCAATTTTTAGAATTGGAGCTTGTAATTTAGAAACTTTATTAGAAGAAGTTAGACTTTCGCATATAACAGAAACTCCTCAAACAACAACAAATTCTCAAGCAGAACAAATCACTGATTCCAGTAAATCTAAACAATGTATCATAAGCTAATTCTTTAAAAACTCAGGCTTTTTCACATCATCTTCAAATTACCGTAATCAACATTTTCGTGATACTTTCTTTTAGTAAAAGCAAGAATCAAACCAAAACAAATAGAAGTTGCAATCATAGAAGAACCCCCATAACTGATAAAAGGCAAAGTCATTCCTTTGGTCGGCATTAACTTTAAACTAACGCTAATATTAATTATCGACTGCATAGTAAATTGCATAATTAAACCACACAAAGCCAAATAGACAAATCTATTTTCTTCATTTAAAGCACGCTTAACCAGACGAGTTAGAAGATAAAACAAAGTCATAATTACAAAACAGCAGGCAACTATTCCGTATTCTTCACCAATAACTGCAAATATAAAATCTGTATGAGCATCAGGGATAAATTTCTTTACGACACCATTTCCAGGACCTACTCCGAAGAAAGAACCATTAACAAAAGCATCAAGTGATCTTTCAACTTGATAATTCTTTCCATCAGCGTCTAAAAATCGGTTAATACGATTTTCTACATGGGGAAATACAAGATAAGCCCCAATTCCACCAACAATACCTAAAAAAGCAAGACCAGCAATTAAAATAATTGGTAAGCCATAAAGAAAAATTTGAGCTAACCACAAAATAACAAAAGTCAGAGTCATTCCAAAATCTGGTTGCAAAAGCAGAAGAACACTTATTGCAAAAAGCAAACAAGCTGAAGAAGAATATTTAATATACCATTTTTCTTTATTGAGTTTTTGTAAAATATAGGCATTCGACACAACAAAAAATGCTTTAGCAAATTCTGAAGGCTGTAGAGTAAAGCCCGCCAAAGAAATCCATCTTTTAGCACCTTTAGCTTCTGATCCAAAAATCAGCACTAAAATAAGCAAGCCAATTGCCGCTAAAATTCCAAATAAACAAAATAACTGAATCTTTTCTTTGCTTAGAAATGATATGGCAATTAGTAAAGAAATTGAAACCACGAAAAAAACAAACTGTTTTTTTAGAAAGAAAAATTTATCAACATCAATTCTATCAGCAATAGCAGGACTTGAACTTGCCGTCATCATAAGTCCAAAAATCATTATTCCCATAATAATTAAAAAACTGATTCTATCAATATCAATCCACCATCTTTTAAAAAGATCCAAATTATCACGATCAAATGTTTGACTACTTTTAATTTCCCAACTATCCATTTTTAGTTTTATTTAAATGATTAAATGAATTTAGTTAATTATAAAATTTGCTGAACTTACGAAAAAAAGCACATCGCAATCTATAAAGTGAAACTATAAAATTATGCTTTGCTTGTAATGCCTTAATTTGAAAAGATTAAAAAGCTTTTTTTCTAATTTTCTAGGCTTAAATTTAGGTTATTTCAAGTCAAAAAAAGCCAAATTAAACAAAAAAATGACACAAAAACAATCTTCTAATAAAATGTGGGGCGGTCGATTTGATGCCAAACCTTCTGAAATCATGCAAGAAATTAATCAATCAATTTCTTTTGACAAAAAACTTTACAAACAAGACATTCAAGGCTCTAAAGCTCATTGCGAAATGCTTGCTAAAATTGGCATTTTAACTAAAGAAGAAGCTAAAAAAATTACCCAAGGTTTAGAAAAAATTCAAAAAGAAATTGAAGAAGGAAAATTCAATTTCAAAATTGAACTGGAAGATATTCACATGAATATTGAATCTCGTTTAAAAGAAATTATAGGTGATTCAGCAGGAAGACTTCACACTGCGAGATCAAGAAATGATCAAGTTGCTCTTGATTTTCGTCTTTTTGTGCGTGATGAAATTCAAGAAATAAAATCACTTATACTAAAATTAGAAGAAAACTTAGTGACAAAAGCTGAAAAAAATTTAGATGCAATTTTACCGGGTTTCACTCATTTACAAGTTGGACAACCAGTTTTATTTTCTCATCATTTGTTAGCTTACTTTGAAATGTTCAAACGTGATATTTCGAGACTTGATGACCTTTTTGAAAGAATCAATGAATGCCCATTAGGATCTTGTGCAATGGCCGGAACATCATTTCCAATAGATCGTGACTTTGTGGCGAAAAAACTTGGCTTTAAAAAACCAACTTCAAATTCAATGGATTCAGTTTCTGATCGTGATTTTGCAGTTGAACTTTTATTCTGCATTTCACTTCTTTCTGTTCACTTGTCACGCTTTGCTGAAGAGATTGTAATTTGGATGAGCAAGGGCTTTGAATTTATCAAATTATCTGATGCTTTCACTTCTGGAAGTTCAATTATGCCACAAAAGAAAAACCCTGATGCTGCAGAACTAATCAGAGCAAAATCTGGACGAATTTTTGGCTCACTTTTTACACTTTTGACTGTTTTAAAAGGGTTAACTCTTACTTACTCAAAAGATATGCAAGAAGATAAAGAGCCTGTTTTTGATGCTGTTGAGAATATAAAACTTTGTTTACTTGCAATGTCTGGAATGATTTCTGATATGAAAATAAACAAAGACAAAATGCTGAAAATGGCAG
>VHBV01000052.1 GCA_016882165.1 Candidatus Pelagibacterales bacterium | reverse complement strand
AAGTTGGAATAAGTATTGTAAGTAATTTTTTATCCATTTCTATTTTTTATGATTTTCTTTTACCAAACTCTCCAAGGCGCTTTACCGGCTTGCCACAGACTTTCCAGCTGCGCTTTGTCACGCAAAGTGTCCATTGGTTGCCAAAAGCCTGAGTGCTTGAATGACATTAACTGATTATCTTTTGCAAGATTTTTAAGTGGCTCTTGTTCAAAAAGAGTTTTATCACCTTCAATATAATCAATAATTTTTGGTGATAATACGAAAAAACCACCATTAATAAAATTTCCATCACCATCAGGCTTTTCTTGAAATTCAGTAATTAGGTTTTGATTATTTATATTTAATGCACCAAATCTTCCTGGGGCCTTCGTTGCAGTAAGAGTTGCTAATTTTTTGTGAGCTTTATGAAATTCAATTAGTTTGGAAATATTGACATCTGCAACACCATCACCATAAGTTAAACAAAAATTCTCACCATCTTTAACATAAGGCAAAATTCTTTTAATTCTTCCACCAGTCATAGTTTCTTCACCGGTATCAACCAAAGTAACTTTCCAATCTTCAGCATAATTATTGTGAATTTTTGAAGTGTTATTTGATAGGTCAATTGTTACATCCGACATGTGAAGATAGTAATTAGCGAAATATTCTTTAATTACATACCCTTTATAACCCAAACAAATTACAAAATCTTTTATTCCATGAGCAGAATAAATTTTCATAATGTGCCACAGAATTGGTTTGCCACCAATTTCTACCATTGGCTTTGGACGTGTTGTTGTTTCTTCGCTTAACCTTGTACCTAAACCACCTGCAAGAATTACTGCTTTCATAAATTATTTAAAAAAATCGTTTTAAGCCTCTTTTGACAATTGCTTTGGCAATTGAAACTTCTTACTTAGAAAAAATAAAATCTAAGTAAAAAAGAGGTGGCGCAAAGCGCCGGAGGATTTAGAAAATACTAAATCTAAACTCAGGTTTTTATTAAAATATATTTAAATCAACCGTCATTTGACTTCGTAAAATGCCACCCTCTTTTTCAAAGATGGCTTTTCTTAATTTATCTATATTGCGCCATAAATTCATCAACTGTTGAGTGCATATGAGCAATCATTTCATCAGTAAGACCATGATGACAAGCAAGCAAAACACCCCCGCGCATGATGTTGTCAGAATTTTTCAAATCTTTTGACTTTCTCATTTCTAAATTTTTATATCCAGGTTGCCTGGTAACGTTTCCTGTGAAAACCACGCGAGTTTGAATATTTCTTTTCTCTAAGAAAATTTGAAAATCACGGCGTTCAAAAGGCGCAGTGTCTTTAATGATGATTGGGAAAGCCAACCAGCCAGTTCTTGCGTTTTCAGTCTCAGTTGGAAGAGTAATAAATTCTTCATATTTTTTGAAGAAATTGGTTTGAGTTTGGTAATTTTTTCTTCTGGTAATTATGTTATTTTGCAAATCACCAAGCTGGACCAAACCAAAAGATGCGCCAATTTCAGAACCTTCTAGGTTGTAACCAATTGTTTCAAATACAAATTTAGCATCATATTTAATACCATCAACATCAACATTAAAACGATTTTCGATTGCTTCAGATTTTTCGTCAAAAATTGATGAACTTCTGCCCCAAGAACGCAATAATTTTGATCTTTTCAATTGCTCATCATCATTGATACACAAGGCTCCACCATTTCCCGCACAGTTTATAATGTGTGATCCATAAAAACTGGTAATTGACATATCAGACCAAGCGCCACTTGATTTGCCATTCAAGGTTGCACCCAAAGTGTCTGCTGAATCTTCAATGATTTTTAAATTATATTTTTTAGCAATTTCAGCAATTTTGTCCCACTGACAAATATTACCAATTAAGTTTGGAGCAACAATTGCAACCGTTTTAGGTGAAATCATTTCTTCAATTTTTGCTGGATCAATACAATAATCAGAAACTCCAACATCAACAAATACAGGAATTAATCCATTTTTAACGATACAACCAACAGTTGTTGAAAAAGTAAGTGCTGGCGTAATAACTTCGCTACCTGGTTTGAAACCAAAAGCTTCCATACCAATGTAAAGCGCAGAAGAACCAGAGTTAACATAAAGACAATGTTTTTTGTCAAAAAGAGCTGCAATTTTTGATTCAAACTCACGAGCATATTTACCCATTTGAGTTCCTTCTTGCAAACATTTTACAACTGCGTCAATTTCTTTTTGACCATATACAGTTTTAGCGTAAGATACTGAAATCATATTATTTTTCTAAGAAAGTGACAAAAATTGATTTATTTGAGTAATAGTAAAATCTCTAGTATTACGCTTTTTGGTTAAATAATTACTATACCAACTTGCAGAATAACTGATAGTTTCATCAAAAGTTAAACTTGGCTTCCAACCAAGATCAGTTTTTGCTTTTGAATTATCAAGTTTTAAAATTCCCGCTTCATGCAAAGTTGCGTCAATAGCTATTTTATAAGAACCAACTTCTAAATTTTTAATCAAAGATTTAGTTAAGTTTTCAACATTAACTTCCTTATCATTATCTGGTCCAAAATTATAAGAAGTTGCATATTTTTCACCATTTTCATAAAGCTTTTTTATAAGTAACAAATAACCAAAAAGGGGCTCAAGAACATGTTGCCAAGGTCTTATAGCTTTAGGAGCTCTCAATTCAACTTCGCGTCCGAATTTTATACTACGAAAAATGTCAGGAATAATTCTATCATAAGAAAAATCACCACCACCTATTACATTACCTGCACGAGCTGATGCCAGAAATATTCCTTCTTTTTCAAAAAATGAACGACGATAAGAAGAAGTTAAAATTTCCGCACAGGCTTTGCTTGAAGAATAAGGATCGTAACCGCCCAAATGGTCATCTTCTTTATAAGCATAATCTATTTCTTTATTTTCGTAACATTTATCAGTTGTGATATTTAAAATTGCCTTAATTGAACCCGATTTTCTTGCTGCTTCAAAAACATTTAAAGTGCCAATAACATTGGTTTCATAAGTTTCTTTTGGATCAAAGTAAGATTTTCTAACAAGTGGCTGTGCCGCCATGTGAATTAAAATTTCTGCTTTTGATTCTTTTAATGCTGCTTTAATTTTTTCTTCATCACGAATATCAGCAATTATTGACTTCTCCATAGTTTTTTCTACTTCCGCCAACTTAAACAAACTTTCAGCTTCAGCATCTAAAGCATATCCCACAACTTTTGCACCCATTTGTTCAAGCCACAAAGCAAGCCATGAACCTTTAAAACCAGTGTGTCCAGTTAAAAATACTTTTTTATCTTTATAAAAATTTTGCAGTTCCAACATCAGTAATAATTATTAAAATTTTAACAAATTAAACAAAAATTTTCTTAAAAATTTGCTCAGTTAATTTTTTCCAATTTAATTCATCAAAAACATATTCTGTAATTTTATTTTTATGATCTGAATAATGTGAAAATGAATATTTTTCTAAAGACTTTTCATCAGGATATATGATCTGAAATTTAGTATTAGAAGAAATAACGATATCGCACAGACCACTTCTTAAAGCAACAACATTTCCACAAAGCTCAACGAATGCTATGGCTTCCTGAAGAGTTAAAAAACCTGAAACAGAATTTTTAATATTATTTTCCCTACCAATTATATTTAAAAAAACCTTATAACCTTTGGCATTTATTTGATCTGCCAAATTTTGCCAAAAATCATTAGGTAAAACTTTTACTGATATGGCTTCTGGAGATAAAAAAACTGTCTTACCTTTAATTAAATTTAACTCATCAAATTTTCTTTTTGCTTCCAACTTTACTTCTTCTGATATTGTTGGGTTAAGCAACTTAGTTTCAGGTTCAACAAAAATTATCTGTTTCACATAATCCAACTGTTTCAAGTCAGATCTTGCTTTAAAATATTTCCATATTTTTTCATTATATAATGCAAAAATCTCATTCTTTTTAATATCCCTTCTTTCTTGTAAACAAAGAGCTATATCACCACTAATTTGATAATATTTTTTTATTTGATCTGGAAACATTTCAGCAATTTGCCCGTGATAATTCTTAGATCCAACTAAAACTACCGGTTTTTCAATTCCAAATTTTTTTCTAATGGAATCAATCATTGCTGCAATCATATAGGTCTCACCGGAATGAAACATAGAAACAATTGCCAATTCATCTTTCTTTAAACCAATTATCTTTTTTAATAAAAAAATTGATACTCTATGAAATGGATATTTTTTAATAAAAAGAATTCTGATTAACTTTTTTTTAAGAGTTGTAAAGATTTTCATAATGACTCATCTATTTTAAATTCAAAATCCAAACCCTGATTACGTTTAATATTAACTGCATAAGCTGTTTTCATTCCGGATGGTTTCTCATCATTAATCAAAATTCTTTCTCCAAATGGCAAATCAGAAATTATATGGTCATATCTGATACCATTTTTTGTCAAAAATTCCATCAAAGCAGATTCATGTTTCTTCTCTCTTGCTGTGAGAATTATAATTTTATCATCAGCTGAAATATTAGCAAAAAATTCCTTCACACCTTTTAAAAGACAATCTTCTCCTCTCAAATGACCATTATGTTCAACAATTGTACCATCAACATCAAATAACCAAGTTTTAGCAAGATTTGATAAATTTAATTTCATTACAAATTCAAATTAATTTCGTTTAAACATAATAAGCCCTTGTAAAACGCAGTGCAAATTGAATCATAATCTTCAGATGCATAAGTGGTTAGAGACAACCAAATTAAAGAATGCAAAATTCTAATCTTTAATGGATCGGCTTTAGTCAACTCAAAAAAGTAAGTTTCCAACTCTTCCCAATAATTAGAATCTACTCTTAAAAATATTTCAGAATCAGTCACTTCTAACGCAAAATTTCTACGATTGAATTGATCATAATTACCAACAATTGAATAATATAATTTTGCCCAATCATAATCTTTATCGCCAAAAAATTTTGTTTTACCAAAATAACCACGTGGATCAATTAAAACTGGATCAACTTTTTCATTCTTAATCATTATATTTGAGAATGTCGGATCACCGTGGATCAGATAAAAATCTTTCGGAAAATATTTTTTTACATTTTCAGAAAACTGCTCTTCAAAACCAAAAATATTACGACATTTTTTACCATTGATAGCAATATATTCGCGATCTGAAAAAGGTATTAAACTTTTCACCTTATTGATTCTGGCAAAAGTCTTAGCAATATAATTATCAAAACAATCTTCGTAATTGGCTTCTATTGGATTTGCGATGTTGTGCAAAGTTTTTAAACGCTCCACAATTTTAAATAAAATTGCCTTTTTCTGGGTAAAAGTGAAATTTTTATACTCAAAAACATTTCTTCCATTCACCCTTTCCATTTTGAAGGGTTCAAAATCAAATATTTTTGGTGTAAATTCGTAATTTAATTCTTTAACTTTTTTATACCAAGCAATCTCATCTTTCATAATTTCTTTTCCATACTCATTTGCTGGTAATTTTATAACACAATCACTTTCAAAAATCATTTTATTAAATGGTCTGCATTTTGCATCTTTATTCTCATTTTGATTGTAAGAAAGCATTGTGCCAATTTCTCTGGCACCAACCAAATCAAAAGAACCAAATTTAATATTATTATTTTTCAACCATAAAACAAACTCTCCTTCTTCAGCAATATTTTCAATTTGAGATTTATCTGAAAGTAAAAATAAACCCGAAACACCATTTTCTTTTGAAGGAACTTTCTCAAAAACATCTTCAATAAAAGACCAGCGACATTCAAAACTCTTTGAAAGTGCAACCATGTTACTTTCAATTTCCTGTGGAATAAAAGTGTTATCAGAGAATAACAAATCGCACCACACAATTGCAAAAGGTTCATTTTCTGGAATGTTTTTCATCGCTTCTTTAATTCCAGAACAAGTTCCTTTTTTGTTGGTTCGCACAATTTTATAATCAATATTTTCAGCAAATACTGATAAATATTTCTCCAACACATCATGCTTATAATCACAAATAATAAGAAATTTCTTATCCATGAATTTCTCAAATTGGTGAAATACCAAAGGTTTATTTTCAATTGGAACTAAACATTTTGGCTTGTTATTCGTTAGAGTTTCCAGTCTTGACCCTCTTCCACCAGCTTGTATTATTACATATTCAATTTTTTTCATTTTTTCTTAAATATTTTTGTTCAAATACCATTTATAAACTAGCTTCAAACCTTCTTCCAATGAAGTTTTAGCTTTCCAACCAAAATTATTGATTTTTGAAACATCCATACATTTTTTTGGAGTTCCATCAGGTTTAGTTGGATCAAATTTAATTTCACCAACATAACCAACAGTGTTTTTTACCAAATTTGCCAATTCAGAAATTGAAATATCAGATCCATAACCAATATTTATTAGATTTTTAATTTCTTTGTTATTCATTACGAAAACGCAAGCTTCCGCCAAATCATCGGCATAAAGAAATTCACGTTTTGGCGTACCACTTCCCCAAACTTCAACAAAAGGCTGATTGTTAATTTTTGCTTCGTGAAATTTACGAAGAAGAGCTGGCAAAACGTGAGAATTTTTTAAATCAAAATTGTCATTAATGCCGTAAAGATTTGTTGGCATTACAGGCACAAAATCACAACCATACTGATTTCTGTAAGCTTCGCACATTTTGACACCTGCAATTTTGGCAATTGCGTAACCGTAATTTGTTGGCTCAAGCTCTCCTGTTAAAAGATATTCTTCTTTAATTGGTTGTGGTGCAAATTTTGGATAGATACAAGAACTTCCCAAAAACACCAAACGTTTAACTTTGTTTAAGTAAGAATTGTGAATTATATTATTTTGAATTTGCAAATTTTCATAAGTAAAATCTGCCATTTGACTTCTATTTGCTTCAATTCCTCCAACTTTTGCTGCTGCTAAGAAAACATATTCTGGTTTTTCTTTTGCAAAAAAATCAGCAACTTCTTTTTGATCAAGCAAGTTTAAATATGATTTATTTTTAGTTAAAATATTAACATAACCCCGCTTTTGCAATTCTCTGACAATTGCCGATCCAACCATTCCGCGATGTCCAGCAACAAAAATTTTTGAATTATTTTCCATTTTTTAATATACTAACTTGCTTTTATTTCCTTCAAAAATGCTTTATCTAAGCTTACTTCATGATGCTTATTTTTAAATCCTACAGGAGTTCCTTCATAAACAATTTTTGCTTCATTTAAAACTGCAATTGAACCACATATCTCATCCATATCTGACAAAATATGAGAACTAAAAAATATGGTTTTTCCAGAGTTTTTGTAAGCAATCATTTCTTTTTTGAGAGCAATTCTTGCTTTTGGATCAAGACCTGACATTGGTTCATCCAAAATTACCAAATCAGCTTCTGACAAAAAAACTGCTAAAAGACCAAGTTTTTGGGTCATTCCTTTTGAATATTTAGTAACTTTTTGTTTTAAAACATCAAATTTCAAATCTAAATTTTCACAAATTTGTCTTGCTTTGTTCGCATCAAATTTTTTGCCATAAAAATCCAAAACGAAAGTTACAAACTCAATTCCTTTTAAATGTTGCGAAGGTTGAAACTTTTCCGGCAAATAGCAAATTCTTTTACGACTTTCTGGTAAAACCCTAGAAACCCCAAAAATCTCAACTTCACCATGATCTTGATCCAAAAGATCTAGTATAATTTTAATTAAAGTGGTTTTTCCCATTCCATTTAGACCAATAAATCCAAATATTTCGTTTTCTTTAACATCAAAACTAACTTTATTCAAGACAGTTTTGTCTGTAAATTTTTTAGAAATCTCAAAAACTTTTAAAGGAATATTCATTTTTAAACTAGTTATCTAATAAGTTATTCATCGCTAAAATTGAAATTGCATATCCATCAACTCCAAGACCAGATATTACAGCTGTAACAACATCACTTAAAAAAGATTTATGACGAAATTCTTCTCTTTTAAAAATATTGGAAATATGCAATTCAATTTTTGGTTTATGAAACATCTCTAGAGTATCACGAATTGCAACTGAAGTATGAGTATAAGCTGCAGCATTGATAATTATTGCATCAAAGTTATCAATTGCATCTTGTATAAAATTAACTAGATCACCTTCGTTATTTGATTGTTGAAATTCAACTTTTAAATCAAGTTCTTCAGCTAGTTTTTGACAATCATGCTCAATTTTTGCCAAAGAATAATCACCGTAAATTTCTTTATCTCTTTTATGTAAAAGATTCAAGTTTGGACCATTTAGAACTAAGATTTTCTTCTTCATAATTTACACCTTATTTTATTAATTTTATTTGAATTCTTTTTAATCCAATTTGTCATCATGAGCCATAAACTGAAATATTGAGCCTACACTGTCATTCTGAGCGAAGCGAAGAATCTCAGGGGTTAGATTTCCAAAGCTTATCGCATGAGATTCTTCGCTTCGCTCAGAATGACAGTATATGGCTCAGAATGACAGAATGTTATAAAACTACTTCTTAGCTGACAATTCAATTTTTACATAAGAAAAAATTGTAATTGGAACTGAAATTGCATAAGTCACTCCAATTATTGCCAAAGTTGCCCAAGGCTCTAAAATTAATCCAATAACAATAGATCCAAGAATCAGTAAAGTTAAATAAGCATATTCATTTCTGATTGGAATTTTTTTAATTGATATTGTTGGAACTCTGCTTGCCATTAATACTGCTAGTATTGCTACATAATTTATAATTAAAGCTGCATTATTGTAAAAACCTTCTCCAAATTCGTAAGTTAGAACCATTGGAAGCATTGCCATAGCAGCTCCAACTGGGGCTGG
>VHBV01000051.1 GCA_016882165.1 Candidatus Pelagibacterales bacterium | reverse complement strand
GCAACTCAAACAGCTTTAGACGAAGATTTGATTGATAATAATATAGCTTTGGTCGTCCAAGATGCTCTGAATATAGAGGGTAAAGCACCAATGGCAGACGAAGACTGGCTTAAGCTCAAGGCAAGTGCAGATAAGAAAGTTGAGGAAATAATAGCAATTTTAAAAAATATTTAAAATAGCTATTGACAATAATAAAATTATGTAATTTAATTCAATTATTAATAACAACAAAGGAGTAAAAAATGGGAACAAGACATTTAATTGAAGTAAAATTTAACAATGAAATAAAGGTCGCTCAATATGGGCAATGCGACGGATACCCAACAGGACAAGGTATCGGTATTGCTAATTTTATTTCAGATAAAAATAATATTGCAAAATTAAAAGAAAATTTAACCAAGTGTCGTTTTTGGGATAAAGAAAAAGATAAAGATTTTTTAGAAGATTATGATTCAAGAAGTCCAACTTGGTCATCAGATCCTGACAACAGAACTGAAGAGCAAAAAGAATGGTATAATAATTTTATATCCCGAGATTTGGGTTCTGATATTTTAGAAAATATTGCTAAAAGTGAGAAAGAAGAAATATTGTTAAAAGATTCTTCTGAATTTAAGAAAGACGGATTATTTTGTGAGTATCATTATTTAATTGATTTGGATAAAGAGGTTGTTTTTCTGAACAATAAAGAAATTACTTTTGCTGATTTTACTAAAGAAGCGATGGAAAATTTTGAAGATTAATAACAACAACGAGGAAATTATGAAAGACTATTTACAAGAAAAGTTTGACGAATTAGTGGACGAATACTTATCAGAGAATTGTTCGCAAGTTGAAGAAAAAGCGCCTTATGGCGATACTGAGGTAACTGTATATCGTGGCTATTCTGAATCAGACAGAGTTGAAGCGGAAGTTTATGCTATGGATAGGCTAGAAGAAGCATTATTAGGTGCTTTAGAAGATCTGAAAGAAGAAAACGGATTTAAGCCAAAGAGTGTTGGGGCGGTAATAGAGAAAGCAAAAGAAACAATCAATAATTTATAGGAGATAAAATGAGTATATACAGTTGTAATTTTTGTGGAGAGCAAAAAGACGGCGATTTTGACGGAACTGAACTAAATGGCAAAGAATGTTGCCAAGCGTGTTATGAAGAATTATCGGAGGAATAATGGATTATAACGAATACTGGTTCTTATTAGAAGAGGAATTTTTAACAATTAAAAAATAAAATTTATGTCATTAATTAAAAAACCAAACGAATTAACACAAAGCAAAATTAAACTTAAAGGGCTTGTGTATGGTCAGCCTGGGGTTGGCAAGACCAGTTTAGCTCTATCTGCTCCAAAGCCACTTCTAATTGACTTTGATAATGGCTTGAGACGTGTTGCTAAACAATATCAAACCGACAGCGTTCAAGTTCAATCTTACCAAGACTTATTAGATGTTTTAACTAAAGAAGATATTTCAGCTTACGAAACAATTGTAATTGACACGCTTGGCAAAATGATTGACCGAATTGGCGATTGGTTAGCTGTTTCAAATCCTAAAGTTAAACAAGCCGATGGTCAACTTTCGATGAAAGGCTGGGGAAGTGTTAAGGGCGAGTTCCAAAGACTTTTAAAGCTTTTAGAAGGGAAAAACAAATCTGCTATTTTCATTGCTCACGAAAAAGAAGAAAAGGTTGGTGATGATGTTATGAAGCGTCCTGATGTTGCTGGTTCAAGTGGAAAAGACATTGTAAAAGAGCTTGATTTCATGGGCTATATGTCAATCAAGAATGGTAAAAGAACTATCGACCTTGCGCCTAACGAAGCTTATTACGCTAAAAACTCACTTGGCTTAGATTCTTTCTTGGAGTATAAACCGATTACAGAAACTAATAACTTTTTGTCAAAAGCTATTTTTGACGCTTATCAAGAAAAACTTAAGAAAGATGATGAGTTAACCAAAGAATACGATGATTTGATTGAAACTATCAAAGCTTCAATCTCTGAAATTTCTGATTTAGATGGAGTTAATCACTATTATTCAACTTTTTATAATAAACGTGATAAAATCTGGTCATCTCATCAAGTTGAAGCAGCTTTATTGAAAGCTAAAACTGAAGAACTTGGATTTGAGTTTGATGCTAAGGCTAGGGAGTTTAAGGTTAAAACTGAAAAGAAAGAGGTGAAGAATGACAAATAAAATAGAATATCAAATTACAATAAACCAAGAAGGGCTAATTACGTCAATTGTTAAAGATGTTAGTTCAATTGGAATTATTTGTTTTGCTTTTTGGTTTAACTACAATTTTATTGGCGGAAGTTATATAGTTAATTTTCTTATTTTATCAATATTAATGTTTTATCTGGTAAAACTTGCAAAAGATAACTGCAGACAGGCAAGTTGGTATTTCAAGGTATCGCCAGAAAAAATTGAGGAAATTAAGAAAATTTTAGAAACTAAAAAGGAGGGTAAGTAGTATGCAAGCAGATTTTGAAGAGTGTGATTTAGATAGCCTTGAAGAAGAAGAAAAAGATGAAATTCTTGGTATTTTTCAAAGAATGATGCCGCTCTTGATCGGTTTTACTTGCTTGGCGGAGGAAAATGACTAAACACCTCCTAACAACTTCACTTCTCAATTCGTTCTCTTGGTATCTAAAAGAATCATTTACCAAAACAGAAGCAGAGCAAAGACAAGAGTTTTTGCAGACATTGAGGAGGGAGAAAACGCCAACAACAGAAGATCAACAGAAAGGTTTGGATTTCGAGTATCTGGTTGAAAAGACCTGTGACTGGGAAGATGGCGAGATACACTGGGCTATGTTACTTTCACACAAATGCCAGAAGTTAAAAAGCTTGGGTATAACAGACTACAAAGACGCAGTAAGTTTTCTTGATAAGAATTTAGATTATATCAAGTGCGTTAAAGAAATTGGTAAAATAGTTCAAAAATCACTATGGCAACAATCAGTCAAAAAAGACCTTAAAGTTGGCAACCATGATTTCCTTCTTTATGGAAAAACTGATGTGATTAAGCGAGATACTGTCTTTGACATCAAATTCACTAGTAATTATGAGCTTGGTAAGTTTCAAGACTCAAGCCAACATTTGATTTATCTTTATTGCTCTGACTTGCCTAAATTTTCTTATTTGATTTCTGACGGAAAAGACTGGTGGAGAGAAGATTATTTTAATCACGCTGGAATTGAAAATGAGATTAAAAGCAAAGTGAGTGAGTTCTTGGATTACTTGAAAAACGACAAGGAAGCTAAGGAGCTTTATTTTAACAACTGGATCAGTAAATGATCCTGAATATAAGGGAGAATGATGAGCGAAATTAACAACCCTACTACAGGGAAACAAAGGATAGTTATGTCAGATTCGGAAATAGAAAAATACATAGAAGAAATGGAGTGGAAAATACATTGTATCTGTGGCTATGATATAGATAGGCAGCTTAAGTTAGTAAAAGCTTTAAATGATGGTATATTAGAATTTAAAAACGGAATTTTACAAATTAAATTATGAAATGGGTTGTATCTTGTTTGAAAGAAGATGGTCAATATAGTTATCATATTGATGCTGAATCAGAGGAGGAAGCATTGACTATCGGCAAAGAACTATATGGTGAAACTGCTAAGGTTGATGGTAAGCTTTTTATGGGGTTTGAATGCGCCCCAGAAAATGTTGAAGCAATGAAGCGAAAAGTTGCGGAGATATGCGCTTTGAAAAATGCAAAATCTGATGCGAGTAAACAATAAATTAATTTGATATGGAAAAAAGTTTAAAAGAATTACAAACTGAAAATAAGTTTTTATCGCAAAAACTTACATTATTGCAAAAGAATATTTCAGAAGTAAAAAATAGAATTTCTGATAATCAAAAACTAATAAATAATTTATCAAGAGATAAAATTATCATTAGTGAACACGCTATTTTAAGAATATTAGAAAGAAGATATGGTCAAGAGCAAATAATTAAACAAGTAGTAGAAGCTCTCGAAAAAGAGATAGGGGATTGTCCCAAAAACTGCAAATTGATACTAGACGGAGATTTGCAAGCCGTGATTGAGAACGGAATTTTAATAACAGTGATCCCTTTATAATGCAACTAGACTTCCGCAATAAAACAAAAAGAGAAAGCGAGATATGAGCAACAAAATTATATTAACAGTTGATTTAGAAAGAATGCGGCAAATATGTGATTTTTTAGGAGGAAGTGGTCAAGATGATTTAGAATTTGACGTGCGAGATGAATTAATGGATTTGGCACAAAGTATATTGCAAGCAGAAATTATTAGAGATTGTTAGATTATGAACCTAGACTTCAAGAATAAAACACAACAACAGAAAAACGTTCTTATCGGCCAAGGCTATTTCTATATTCAAGAAATGGCTAAACACGGCAAGAATATTGAGATTGTTGAAATGAAAGAAGGCAAGAGTTACCTACAACTTAGAGCAATTTATAAACTATTTCAACTTTGCTTGCCTCATTTTGAAAAGTGGAAACCAACCATAATATGGGATTTAGAAAAAATAAAAGAATTTGTAAAGACCGAATTAAAATATACCAGACCCATTACTCCTTATGAGGCTGCAATGCTTATTAAGCAAAGGAAAGAGCCGCCAGTAGATAACACAGAAAAAGAATCAATGTACGATTTTTATTTAAATCAAGTAAAAAATATTTCATTTGCAGATTTTACCAAAGAGCAGGCTTATAATTTTGCAAATGATTTAGAAGTTTGGGCGCAAACATCTGATGAGAAAACTAAGAAGACTGCTTGGGAAAATGTATTTTTAACCAATGCAGAAAAAGAAGCTTATTGGACTTCTTTAGAAAAAATGTTTAATAAACAAGATATTTAACTATTTATATTTCTATATATAATTTCTTGCCTTGAAAAGAAATTTATTGAACTAAGAGATAATACGGGCGTAGCTGTGTGTAAAATAAACAAAATTTTATGTTTATTGACAATAGTAGCTATCACCATTGATTTAATATTAACAATTAACTAAAACAAAAATGAGTTATATTGCTTTATTCTTTGGGGCTTTATTTATAGTGGGTTTTGTATCTACTATGATGAATAAAGGCCGCTGTACTAAAGATTTGAACCTAAGACAAACAATTCTATTACACTGTGGTGGGATTGGTTTTATTGGTCTAGTTTTGATTGCTATATTTATAGTAGTCAGAATTATAATTAGCTTAGCTTAACAATTAAATAAAAAATAAAATGAGTGTAAATAAAGCAATAATTTTGGGAAATTGTGGAAATGACCCCGAAATAAGACAAAATCAAAACGGCGAAGATATTGCCAATTTTTCAATCGCAACTTCTGAAAGCTGGAAGGATAAAGCAACTGGCGAGAAAAAAGAAAAAACCGAATGGCACAAGGTAGTCGCTTTTGGATCTTTAGCAGGAATTGTCAAAAACTATGTTAAAAAAGGCACTAAGCTTTACATTGAAGGGCAATTGCAAACCAGAAAATGGACTGATAATAACGGAGTTGAAAAATACACGACAGAAATTGTTTTAAAAGGATTTAATTCTAATTTGCAGCTTTTGGACTCAAAAGATAAATCTGGTAAACCTATTGATTCGCATAATGAAGCAAAAGCAAATGCTTATCAACCCCAAGATGACGATATGCAAAACGATGAAATTCCTTTTTAAATATGAAAATACAAAAATACAAAGACGAGTTTAATAGAATTATCCTTGCATATTTCTTTGAAGGAAATGTGCAATGGGAATTTGAAGGTAAGAAAGAAAAAAGAGTTGAGCCAAAAAGTAAATTCTTAAAACGAGCGGAGAAATGGAAAACAATTTAAATCTTAAATTTTATTCTAAAAAATTTTTATTCTCAATATACTTTTGTCAAAGAGGTTAAATTATAAAATAACAATGAAAATAACAATTAAAACATACGACTCAGAAATAACGATAGAAAAGGTTTGCGATGATTTAGAAACTCAAAGCGAATTGATACAAAAGATAATTAAGGTTCTTTATGAATAAAGAATTAAAGGCTTATTACAGATCAATAGAAGACTTAGCAAAATTATTTTGTAAAAAATACTTCAAAGATTGCGATTGGTATTGGATTGGCGAAGTAGGAGGTTGTATTGATGTTGATGAATATTATTGCTATTCCATGACCAATATTGAACACGCAATTAAATATAAGGCAACAAAAAAAGAAGTAATTGAATATTACGAATATTTTTTGGAAAAATCTTTAAAGAAAGAGCCAAGCATGAATTTAGAAAATTATTTAAAATATTTTAGAGGATTTGCATGGAAAGAGTAAAAGATAATGAACAGAAATTTATTGACTTAAAAGAGTTAGACAGCTTAGTGCCGAAAGAATGGCACGATAAAATCAACTTGCTTTACAATAAAGATATTCCGAAGCAACCAAAAACAGCAGATGAATTAATTATTTATCGCTTGGCTCAATTGAAGGAGACTGATATGCAGCAGTTTTTTTACAAGTCATTTAAATTTTTGGCTTGTGAAATGAAGTTAAAAAATATGAGCAACGAACTTGAGTTTGTCCAAAATGACAATGGAGACACCGCTGGCGGACAATTAAGTCAAATTCAAAGAATGGTTTTGTATAAAAGAAAAAAAGCGGAGGGAAGTCGCAAGGGATACCCTGATTGCAGTATGCACTTTTCAAAACCAAATCATTATCCGCAAACAATATTCTGTGAAGTAAAAAAAATTGCAGCGCCAAGCGGAATTAATCTTCGTGAAGAACAACTAGAGTGGTTTTTAAAACTTAATAAAATGGGATTTGACGCTTACATAACAAACAATCCAACATTTTTTAGAGATGTTATTTTGAAAAAAATAAAAAACTATTTTATTTAGCTAGTGACAATAATAAAATTATGTACTTTAATTAAATTATTAATAACAATAAATAGGTAAATATGATTCCAATAATAATCGTAATTTTTTCATTTTTTATGACATTGGTTATGTTAGCAGCACTTTTTGTTCCAAGAATACAAGAATCACAAAGATTAAATAAAATTAAACAAAAACCAATTTATAAATATTTAAGTGAGTTTGAATTAGTGCCTCTTACTAAAGAACAAATAAAAAATATCCGTAATGAAATTTCCATTTTTTGTGATATTCGTTTTAAACATAAAAATGGAACAACTTTAACATTAAGAGATACAGCTATGCGAGGGTCATATTATTATTATCCTAAATATACAATTATCTCAATTTCAGGGCTAACTGAAAGAGAAAAAGATGATTTTGTAGAATGTTTAGAAAGAAAAGGTATAGAACCAGAAATGATTTTTGCATCTAAAATTTTAAAAGAAATAGAAAATATAAAAAATTATCTTACAGAACAAGGAAAAAAAGAAAGAAAGAAAGAAATTTATGAACACGCCCAAAAAATGAAAAAACTAGAAGAAAAATTAATGAAAACAAATTTAGTTATTGACAATAAAAATACATAATTATATTATAAGAAAATGAAAAAAAGAAAAGCAGGAAGACCAAAAAAAACAAAAGAGGAAAAAGCTAATAAAATTACTATCAGCGTTCCAAAAGAAGTCGCAGAAAAAATGAAGTTAGTTAAACGATTAAAAAAGTTTAGTCCTTCTAAGTTTTTTGCAAAGAAATTTAGAGAGGAGTTTTAAGGAATACCAAAATTAGTGTGAAGAAAGCTCTATGTATGGAGCTTTGAGGCTCGCAATGCTAACAGGTGCTAGTTTTGGTAATATTTTCATAGCCTGTAATTGCGAGAAAATACAAATAGCAAGAATCGCACCAGCTTATCTTTATTGGATAGGAACGAACTCTTGCTATATTAATAACAACAAAAATAAACAAAATATGGATATTAATGAAATGAAATTAGGTGATATTTTAAAAATATCAGCTATGTTTAATCAAAATACAAATACAAAGCAAGGTAACTTGCTTGACAGATATATTGGTAAATATGTTATTTGCAGAACTCGTAACGAAGGGATTAATGCTGGCGAAGTGGTCGCCATCGATGATACTGGTGTTATTTTGAAAGACGCTAGAAGATTACACTATCACAGGCCGCTTGATAAATCTATAAGTTGGTATGAAGGCGTGGCAATAAGTGGTATTTCCAAAGATTCAAAAACTGGACCTGCTGTTGAAAAAGTTATTATAGAAGATTATTCTTTAACATTATGCACTGAATCAGCAAGGTTATCAATTATTTCAGCTAAAACAAATGAGCAAGCTTAATGTTATTTATCAAGGAATAAAAGGCTATGGCTCTGGCTATAGCTCTGGCGATGGCTCTGGCTATGGCTATGGCTATGGCGATGGCTATGGCTCTGGCTATGGCTCTGGCGATGGCTCTGGCTATGGCTATGGCTATGGCTATGGCGATGGCTCTGGCTATGGCTATGGCTATGGCTATGGCTATGGCGATGGCTATGGCGATGGCTCTGGCTATGGCTATGGCTATGGCTATGGCGATGGCTCTGGCTATGGCTCTGGCTATGGCTATGGCTATGGCGATGGCTATGGCTCTGGCTCTAGCGATGGCTATGGCGAGGGTTAGAGATACAAGGATACCAAAAGCAGGTGGAATAAAACGGCTTTAAGAAATTAAAGCGAGCTAGGGGAGGAAAACTCATAAGCTTGGCAACCCTACATCTGAAAAGAGGCTTAAGACTCGTTCTTTTGGTTTTTGGGAGGGGTAAGATACAGCGGTTGGCAACTTGCCAGTCGTGATAGCTTAAAGGGGAAACTCTTTGTAGGGGGCTGTATTAAATTAATAACAATAAATTTATAACAAAATGGAAGAAACAATGCAAGAAACATATCTAACTCGTTTAATTGACGAACAAACAGAACTTCAAATTAAAATTGATAAG
>VHBV01000050.1 GCA_016882165.1 Candidatus Pelagibacterales bacterium | reverse complement strand
TCGAGTTATGGTCCCACCTTTTATTGAATCTGGTGACAAAATTATTGTCAGAACAGATGATTCAACTTACGTAGAAAGAGCGAAAAAATAATTTTTTCATATAAAAAATGAGAGTTCCTTTTGTTAAAATGAATGGTTTGGGTAATGATTTTATAATTTTTGACGCACGCCATCAGAAAATTGAACTCTCAACTTCTGAAATTAAACGATTATCCAACCGTAAAAACATTGGCTGTGACCAATTGGTTGTTCTTGAAGAATCAAATAAAGCTGATTGCCTGATGGTTATTTATAATTCTGATGGATCTTTATCTGGTGCTTGTGGAAATGCAACTCGATGCGTTGCCTCAATTTTATTTACAGAAAATAACTCAAATGAGGCTAAAATTGAAACTGAAGCAGGAATTTTAAATTGTCTTCAAACTCAAGATAATTTAATTTCTGTACATATGGGAATTCCAAAATTTGAATGGCAAGAAATTCCTCTTCAAGAAAAAAACAACTCTCAAGAAATTCATCTTCATGGTTTCAAATTCTGTTGTGTGAATGTTGGAAATCCTCATGCAGTTACTTTTGTTGAAAAAGCAATTTCTGACAAAGAATTTTTTGAAATTGGACCAAAAGTTGAAACTGATAAAATATTTCCTAAAAAAACTAACGTAGAATTTGCACAAATCTTATCAGATAATTTAATTGAAGTTAGAGTTTGGGAACGTGGTGCTGGTGAAACATTAGCATGTGGAAGTGGAGCTTGTGCTGTTGGAATTTTAGCAATAAAACACAAGCTTATAAATTCTAATAAAATTACCGTTCGTTTCAAAGGTGGTGATCTAATTATTGAATGGAATGGTAAAAACTCTTCAGTAATTATGACTGGCGGTTTCGAAAAAATATTTGATGGTTTGATTGAAATAAATTAATCAGATACCAACTAAAAATCTTTTAACTCCACCAATCATTACAAATGTTAGACTAAATTTGGAGTTGTAGAAAAGTAGATTGCTACCCTTGCTTAATGCAATTCTAGGCAATAACAGAAGCTATAAATTAAGTATAACTTCTAGTTAAAATTCTTCTCGTAAATAACAAATATAAATAAGATCTCATTGATAACAAAAATCTTGCAACAAAAAATCTTTGCAATGTTAAAACTCTATATAACAAAAATTTTTTTAATTCTTCTTTTTTTTTCACTAAACTCTTTTGCTCTTACGCCTGAAGAACATTTGCAAAATGAATATGATGAACAAAGAGCAAGAAATTTATTTTTAGAAGTTCGCTGCCTAGTTTGTTCAGGACAAGTTATCGAAAGCTCTAATACAGAATTTTCTTTCGAAATGCGAAAAATGATTAGAAATAAAATTATTGAAGGAAAAACCGACGAAGAAATTAAAGAAGATTTAGTCTCTCAGTTTGGAGAAGATATTCTAACTTCAGCAAAACTAAGCAAAAATAACTTTTTACTGTGGTTTTTACCTTTGTTTTTTGCAATTATTCCATTTTTATACCTGTTAAAAACAAAATTACTGCGCAATAGAAGTTCCTAAATTTTTTCCTTTAAAAGAAATAACATCTGTTTTTTGGAAAGTAGAATTTGGAGATTTTAGAGAAGCGGCATAATCCAACACTTTTTTAAGATCGGAAATTTTACTTTCATCAAAAACATAATTTTCAGATTTTACCGTCAATTCTGCTTTTTCACCTTGTTTTGCAACTCTGAATAAAGAATCAAAATTAATTTCTGAGCCTTCGTGACTTTTGTTATAAGATTCAACAAGAACTCTTTTATCTAAAGTTGTAAGACTTTTCCAAACTTCTTTTTCTTTGCCTTTTCCAATTTTAGCAAATTCCTGATGAGTTTTATACAATGCTCTAATCAACTTATTATCAAAAATTTTGTAACCATCTTTTTGTTCATCAGTTGGTTTTACAAGTACTTCAATTGCTTTTTGATTTGTTGGTTTTTTTTCAAATTTATTATTATTTACATTATTTGTATCTTTTTTTTCGTTTAATTTAGAAAAACGTTTTTGCTCTGCATAACTTTCAAGATTAGTATCACTAATTTTATAATCAGATATTTTTTGATCTAAAATTCTGTTACTATCTACTGAGTTAGATTTATCAATTTTTGCACTATTTATTCTCTTTTGATATTCTTCTTCAGAAATTCTTACCGTTGCTGAATCTGTTGCAACTTTATTAAAATTATTAATTAAAGCTTTATCATATAAATTATTACTTTGAACTCTTTTTTGATCAGAAAAGTATTTAGAGTTAAGTTGCAATTCTGAAGGAGAGTCTGTAATATTAAATTCAATAACTTGATCATTTTTAGCAAAAGATATTTTTCGCTCTTTTTGATTAAAACTTTCGTTACGATATACTGAATTAAACTGATCAATTTTTGCACGTTTTATTCTTTTTTCATACTCTTCACTAGGAATTATAGCCGTTTTAGCTTCATTAATATTATTATCATTTTTCAAGGATTTATCATTTTGAATTACTTTCTGAGAAGCTTTAATGATATTTTCATCTGATTTTGAATATAAAATATCAAAATGTTTCCCATCACCATTAACAATATAAATAGTATCTTTTGCAGTGTGACCAAAAAAATCTTCTAAATTTTCCGATGTAACAGTTTTAATTTTAAAAGGAGAAATACTTTTCATTATGTCAATAATTGAAAAGTCACTGACTAAAATTTTTGCTTTCTTAGGATCTCTAAGAAACTCTTTTTGTGCTTCTAAATCATATTTTATAGATTCTGTTTGAAATGGATTTTTAAAAACTTTTGGAGAAAAATCGGCATTTTTGAATAAAATAGTCGCTAATTTTTTTGAAATATTGTCTTGTCCTTCTTCAGAAACTAATTCATAAAATCTATCAAATGTTAAATTATCTTCTGGTAGTTTTTTTAGAATTGAACTAAAGGTTTTTTTTACTTCTATTTTGCTTTCATTATCTTTGCAATTCTCAGAATATTGTTCCAAGTTTTTTCTAAAGATTTTTAACAATTTTGGATTATCTGCACATTTTGCTAATGTAGCAACAATTGCTGCATGAAAACCGCATAAACCATCCCCACTTACCCTTTGAAAAAAAGGAAAATTCTCAGAAAGTAATTTTAACTTCTCACTATTTTCTTTAACTTTTAAGCTTTTAAAATCTTTTTCAGAATAAAATGAAATATACGATGGCGTACTTGCAATTTGTGCAGCAGCAGCATCTGACTTAATAGAGTAGTAAGTATTGTTATTGGCTTCAATATCCCAATTATCTACATACCAAGTTTTTTCTCTCTGTTTTGTTTGTGTTACTTTATTATTGTCGGGCATAATTTATTTTAGATACAACTAATAAAAAATGAAAAATAGCAAAACAAATTCTTACCAGATAATTTGATTATCTTTAAAAAGCTGAATTATATCACTTTCTTTAGATTATAACAAGAAAAAACTATCTATCTAATTCTTTTGAAAGTAAGTTCAGCAAATGTAAAGAAAAATTATTAAAACGTTCTGAAAAGTGATTTATTTTATCAGAAAAAACGTTATAAAAAAATACTGCTGGAATTGCCGCAAAAAGACCCATAGCAGTTGCAAGCAAAGCTTCTGCAATACCAGGAGCAACAACAGCCAAACTTGTATTTTTACTAATTGCAATACCTTGAAAACTACTCATAATTCCCCATACAGTTCCAAAAAGTCCTACAAAAGGAGTTGCTGAACCAGTAATTGCAAGAAAACCAAGACCATTCTCAAGTCTTTGAATCGATTTATTTGAGTTAATTTGCATGACAACTGATAATCTGCTTTTTAAAGATTCTTTTTTACCTGTTTCATCATCAATAATTTGCTTTATATTGTTTGACTTCCACTCTTTCATGCAAGCAAGAAAAATTCGCGACATAGGATGATTATGATGTTTTTTTGCTTTAGCAAACACTTCTTCCAAAGAAGCATTTTCAAAGGTATTCTCAAAATCTTCGCTACGACTTTTTAAGGTTGAGAACCTAAGAATTTTATCAAAAATAACAGCCCAAGACCAAAGTGATGCAAGCATTAATATTAACATTACAATCTGCACAACTATGTCAGCTTCTATAATCAAATTTAATATTGAAATTGATGCGGTTTTTTCCATTTTTTAGTAATTAAAATATTTATATAAAAAATTATTAGTTCAATTTTTAGTAACTTGATCTTCTATCAAAACAGAAGATATCAAAAACATTTACTCTTCTACAATCATTCTTTTTCCCGATATATTAGGGGGAGTTATTATTCCCTCTTCTTCCATTTTTTCAATTAAAATTGCGGCACGATTATATCCTATTCTTAATTGTCTTTGCACATAACTAATTGAAGCTTTTTTGTCTCGACGAACAATCATAACTGCTTTAGCGTATAAATCATCATCGCTTGAACCACCACTTTCACCAAATCCATCTTCATCATCACCAGAACTTGGAATTGAAACTGACTCAAAAGCAATTTTATCATCATTCTCAAATTCACTTAAATCTTGGCTTTTGATAAAATTAACAATGTTTTCAATCTCGGTATCAGAACAAAATGGTCCATGAACACGTGTCATTTTTGCTCCTCCTGACATGTAAATCATGTCACCCTGCCCTAAAAGCTGTTCAGCACCTTGAACTCCAAGAATTGTTCTACTATCAATTCTTGAAGTTACTTGAAATGAAATTCTAGTTGGGAAATTCGCTTTGATAACACCAGTAATTACATCAACTGATGGTCTTTGAGTTGCCATAATTAAGTGAATTCCTGCGGCACGAGCCATTTGAGCAAGTCTTTGAACAGAGTTTTCGATTTCCTTACCAGCAACCAACATCAAATCGGCCATTTCATCAACAATTACAACAATGAAAGGTAATTTTTTTGCTTCAAATTCAATTTCTTCAATTATTGGTTTACCATTTGTTGGATCATAACCGGTCTGAACTTTCTTGGTCATTTTCTCACCAGCAATAATTGACTTCTCGGCTTTTTCATTGTAGCCAGCAATATTTCTTACAGCTAAACTAGACATTAGACGATATCTTTCTTCCATTTCGGCAACAACCCACTTTAAGGCAATAACTGCTTTACTTGGTTCAGTAACAACAGGAGATAAAAGATGCGGAATTCCATCATAAATTGAAAGCTCCAACATTTTTGGATCTATCATTATAAACTTACACTCGTCTGGCCTAAGTTTAAATAATATTGATAAAATCATAACATTTAAACCAACAGACTTTCCAGAACCCGTTGTTCCAGCAATCAATAGGTGTGGCATTTTTGCTAAATCTGCAATCATTGTTTCGCCACTAATATCTTTTCCTAAAATTATTGGCAAAGCATTTTGTGAGTTGGAATATTCCTTAGTTTCAATCATTTCTCGCAAGAAAATCATTTCTCTTTTCTGATTTGGTAATTCAATCCCAATTGATGTTTTTCCACTTACTACTGCAATTCTTGTTGACACTGCACTCATTGATCTTGCTATATCATCAGACAATCCAATAACTCTTGAAGCTTTTGTTCCTGGAGCTGGCTCAAATTCATGCAAAGTTACTACAGGACCAACTTTAGCGCCCAAAGAAGTTCCATAAACACCAAAATCTTCTAAAACTTTAATCAACATTTTTGATTGATTGTCTACCACATCTTTACTTATTTTTTTGTCTTTATTTTCCTGAGACCTATCCATTAAAAGATCTGGAGTTGGAATATGATATCCAGCTCCCGATTTGACAACTCGCTTTTTACTCTTAGTTTTTTTCAATCTCTGCTTTAATTCTTCTTTATCCTCTTCAACTTCTTCTACTTCATTTAATTTTTCAGATTCTTCTTCTAAAAAACGACGAGATTTTATATTTAAATTTAAATCTTGAAATTCTTCGTCATTTTGTAATTTTTTATCTCTTAAAACTAGAACCTTATCACTCTTTGTAAATTGCATTATTAAATTAACAAACTTACGGAACAGAAAAACAAATGTAATATAGCTGTATCGGAAGAAATAAACCCAATCAGAAAAAGAAATTTCCAAAATAATTGATAATAAGATAAGAGATATAGTTAATGAAAAAATAGAAACTGTAATTTTTGAAAAGCCGGCTAATTTCAATAAAATAAAACTACCATTTACACCTCCAAGACTATTAAAATCCCACCAAGATGGTTGTGGTAAAGTTGCAAAGAAAACAGACAAGCAAAGAATTGTAAATGGCGCTATGATTAATTTAGGAAAAACATTATATCGCGAATTTCTACCTGCGATTTTTGATCCAACAACAAATAAAATTAAGCAAAGGAAAAAAGACGAAAGACCAATCAATTGAAATAAAATATCAGAAGCATGAGAACCAAAAGATCCCATCCAGTTACTTACATAATCTTGTGTTGAAGCCGAGTTGAAAGAAGGATCTGCAGAATTAAAAGTGATTAAAGACAAAACAAGAACTAAAGAAAACACACACAAGCAAAGACCAAAGAAACGCAGTAAAAGTTTTAAAACTATTTGTATGGTTCTATTTTGTAACATTAATAAATTATAGTTTTAAATATACCCAACTAGCAAAGTTTGGCAATTATTTTTCTTAAAAAAACTCAGATTAACTGTGATCTAATTTTCTATTTCACGCCAAACTAAAACATCTTAATTTTACTTCTAAAATATCTAATTTGGCAAAGGAATTTGAGGCAATCCTTCATCAAGACCTTTATATGTACTTTTTTTATCTTTTATATCTGTATTTTCATTTATATCTGTATTTTCATTAATTTTAGAAATCTCTTCTTTTAAATCTTTTTTCTCAGTATCTTTAATTTGTTGTAATTTTTGTAAATAAGATGCTGGAATTTCAAACTTATTTTGATTGTCATTAGCTTCTTTAACAACTTCTTCTTTCTGATTTTGTAATTGTTCACCAATATTTTGCTTCATCTCAGATATATTTTCAACAATACTATTTTTTGAACTTTCATCATAAAACTGACTTAAATTACCTTGAGGAGATCCAACGATTTGATTCGAAGCATTAGATCCAGAATTATCAACTGGTTGAGAATTGCGATAGTTTTTTATCAGATTATTAACTATATTTTCAGCATTTTGTTTAGCTTGCTCTTTTCTGGCTTCTTTCATCTCATCTAACTTGCTTTGTATATCAAATTGCTCTTTGTCAAAAATCACTTTATAGTCATTTAGTAAAGCACATTTATTGTTTTCACTATCCCAACACCTATCAATTCCACAATCGCAAGAATAAGTAATTGCCATCGTACAAACCTTAAATCTCTCAAATTTTGATTTACAGCTTGATGCACAACCGTTACCAAACTGACGCCAAACTCCTTTTGATTTTTCACAAATCTCACGATTATCAAAAGTTGTTTGCCTTGCTTCTTGTGCAACTGAAGCACAAGAAACAAAAACTAAAAATAATAGAAGAGTGAAAAAGTTTCTCATTCAGGAATTTTATTTTGAAAGTAAAGTTTTAATTTCTTGCAAAATTGCATCTCCCATTTGACTACAAGAAACCTTCACTTCATCAGGCCTTGCAATGTCAGCAGTTCTAATTCCTTTTGCCAAAACATTTTCAATTGCACCCTCAATTGCATCAGCTTCAGATGAATATCCAAAAGAATACTTAAACATCATTGCTAAACTCAAAATTGTTGCAATTGGATTAGCAATATTTTTACCAGCAATATCTGGAGCAGAACCATGAACTGGTTCGTAAAGTGCAGCTTGACTTCCATCAGACTTTTTGGCACCCAAAGATGCTGAAGGCAACATTCCCAGAGATCCAGTTAGCATTGATGCCGTATCAGACAAAATATCACCAAACATATTTCCCGTTAACATAACATCAAATTGTTTTGGGTTTCTTACAAGTTGCATTGAGGCATTATCAACATACATATGAGATAAAGCAACATCTGGATATTCTTTAGCTCCAATTTCTGTAACAACTTCACGCCACATTTCAGTACATTCTAAAACATTCGCTTTATCTACTGAACATAATTTTTTACCTCTCGCTCTTGCCAAATCAAAAGAAACACGAGCAATTCTTTCAACTTCTTTAGAATTGTAAGTCATAGTATTTAAACCTTGTTTTGAACCATCAGACAAAGTTGTAACACCACGAGGTTCACCAAAATAAAGGTCTCCTGTCAATTCACGAACAATTATAATGTCAAGCCCAGCAACAACATCATATTTCAAAGTTGAACTATCAGCCAAAGAGTTAAAAACTTTTGCCGGACGTAAATTTGCAAAAAGTTCTAATTCTTTTCTAATCCCAAGCAAACCACGCTCTGGACGATATTTATATTCTAAACTCTCCCACTTCAAACCACCTACTGCACCAAGCAAAATTGCGTCAGATTTTTTTGCCAATTCCAAAGTTTCAGCAGGAAAAGGTGTACCAGCTTTATCATAAGCAATTCCGCCCAGCAAAGCGTTTTCTGTTTCAAATTTTTTATCAGTATTTTGAGAAAAGAAATCAATAATTTTTTTGGTTTGTCCAACAACTTCTGGACCAATTCCGTCACCTTCAATAAGTAATATTTTCTTTGTCATATTATTTGTTTTTAAATTATAAAAGTCTTTAACAATTACTGTCATAATGAGCATTAACGAAGGATCTCAAGAGTTTAATTTCGGAGATTATCTCCTAAAATCTTTCGCTAAAGCTCAGTATGACAAATAATGAAAATTTCTTTAGTTATTTCCAATAAAAGATTTCAAATCTTCTGAATTTTGGACAGATAAAGATTTAACATTTGTACAAGTTCTTCCCACCAAGCCTGATAAAACTTTTCCGGAACCAATTTCAACAACTTCTTCAACATTGTTTGCTTGCATAAACAACATTGCTTCTCTCCATCTCACTGAACCAGTAATTTGTTTAACCAAAAGATCACGAATTTCATTTGGATCGGTTACCAAATTTGCCGTAACATTTGCAACAACTGGCAAAATTGGCGATTTAATATCAGCTTTATCTAAAGCCGCTTTCATTTCATCTTGCGCTTCAAGCATTAAAGCTGAGTGAAAAGCTCCGCTTACTGGCAAAGCTAAGGCACGCTTCGCACCTTTAGACTTTGCAATTTCTATGGCTCTGTCAATTGCAACTTTTGAACCAGAA
>VHBV01000049.1 GCA_016882165.1 Candidatus Pelagibacterales bacterium | reverse complement strand
GGGCCATGTAAAAAATTTGGTGAAGAAAACTAGAGATAAATTTGAGGATTTTACAAAATGTTTGGAGAGCGCTTTAATGGGAGTATAGATATTAGATTTGGTATAGTATGCTATAGATCAATAAATATTGGATTTGGTTTAATTGAAAATAAAAATGTGTTTTTCTAAAAAAGCAAAGAAATATTTTTCAGTTATGGGAGGGAAATTTTGAATCTTTTCTGTTCGAAGAAATAAGATCTAGTTAAGATGGTCTAATTCGTTAGAAGAATTATTTAAAGATAATTAAAAAAGAATAGATTTACATAAGAAAGTTAAATCTTTTCAAATTTTATATTTGAGAAACAAAGCTTTGGTGTAAATTATAAACTTTGTTTCCCAAACAAATCCCTTAATTAATTTTATAAAGGCAGGTTATCGTGCTTTTTCCAAGGCTTTTGCACTTCTTTATTTTTTAGAATTTGTAATGCTTTACAAACTCTTTTTCTAGTATTCTGCGGTCTAATAACTTCATCAATGAAGCCACGAGAAGCAGCAACAAATGGAGAGGCAAATTTTTCACGATATTCAGCAGCTTTTTTAGCCTTGCTTTCAGGATCTTTTGCTTCTTCACGGAATACAATTTCAACCGCACCTTCAGGACCCATAACTGCAATTTCAGCATTTGCCCAAGCATAGTTTACATCACCCTTTAAGTGCTTAGAGTTCATTACAATGTATGCACCGCCGTAAGCTTTTCTTGCAACAACCGTAATTTTTGGAACAGTCGCTTCAGCATAAGCATAAAGTAGTTTTGCACCGTGTCTAATAATTCCACTATGCTCTTGATCGGTTCCTGGCAAAAATCCTGGAACATCAACAAAAGTTAATAATGGAATATTAAAAGCATCGCAAAATCTGATAAATCTGGCAGCTTTTTCACTTGCCTTAATATCTAAACAACCAGCTAAATTCATTGGTTGATTAGCAACAATACCCACGGTTTCACCCTCAAGGCGACCAAAACCAACCATAATATTTTTAGCATAATTTGGTTGAATTTCAAAAAAATCACCTTCATCCAAAATTTTCTCAACTAATTCACCCATATCATAAGGTTGATTCGGATTTTCAGGAACCAAAGTATTAAGTGAAACATCTACGCGGTCAGCAGCGTCTTCTATTGGAATAAGAGGAACTGACTCTTTGTTTGAAAGAGGTAAGAAATTAATTAAACGACGGGTTTGAAGCAAAGCCTCAATATCACTTTTAAAAGTTAAGTGAGCTACTCCACTTTTAGCACCATGAACCGAAGCACCACCCAACTCTTCTTGAGTGACTGTTTCATGAGTAACTGTTTTTACAACGTCAGGACCAGTTACAAACATGTAAGAAGAATTTTCTACCATTATTGTAAAGTCAGTTAAAGCTGGAGAATAAACTGCTCCACCTGCGCAAGGTCCCATAATAAGAGAAATTTGCGGTATTACTCCACTCGCATCAACGTTGCGCTGAAAAATTTCACCATAACCACCTAAAGAATCCACACCTTCTTGAATTCTAGCTCCTCCAGAGTCATTAATTCCAACCACAGGAGACCCAACTTGCATAGCTTTATCTAAAAGCATACAGATTTTTTTTGCGTGAGCTTCACCCAAAGATCCACCCATGACTGTAAAATCTTGGCTATAGACAAATACAAGACGACCATTAATTGTACCTTGGCCCGTAATTACACCATCTCCAGGATGTTTTTTATCTTCCATGCCAAAGTCAGAACAACGATGTTCTACGTACAAACCATATTCTTCAAAAGAATCTGGATCCAGCAAAACTTCAATTCTTTCTCTAGCTGTTAACTTTCCTTTAGAATGTTGAACGTCAATTTTCTTTTGACCACCACCCATTCTTGCTTCTTCTCTTTTTGAAGCCAATTTTGCAATATTTGGAGAACGCATATCTTTACCTAAAAATTATAAAAAAGAATCACTTCCAGAAAAACTGGCAGGAAAAACTTTACTAATTGAATTTTGCAATAATAGTTTCACCACCAATCATGGTTTGACCAATTAAAGTTTTAATCTCTACATTTTCTGGCAAATAAATGTCTGCACGACTGCCAAAACGGATTATACCATATCTGTCACCAGCTTGAACTTCTTGCCCCTCTTTAATTTCAGAAACAATACGACGAGCAACTAAACCAGCCACTTGTACAAAGATAATTTCATCACCTTTTTCAGTTTTGACAACAACTGAATTTCTTTCATTTTCAGAACTTGCTTCAGCAACGTTAGCACTCAAAAACTTACCAGCTTTGTAGCTAACTTTTGTTACCACGCCAGAGACAGGAACACGATTGACATGCACATCAAACACGTTCAAAAAAACACTGATTTTATTGAACTTTTTGTCACCATAACCCAAATCTTGAGGCGCAACAACACCTTTATCAATAAAAGTTACTATACCATCTGCAGGGCTAATGATTGCTCCAACTTCTTGAGGAGTAATTCTTTGTGGATCACGAAAGAAAAATATGCACCACAAAGTTAGAACCAAACCTATCAATCCAAGAGTGTTGCTCATTAGAGCTAAAATTATTGTAGCAACAGCAAAAATAATGATAAACTTGATACCTTCTTTATGTATTGGGAAGGCCACTAGTTTCAAAGCATCTAAAAAGTTTTGCATATTTCTTATTTTATTAAAATTAATAACGAATGTTAACTTGTATGGTAAATAGTTTTTCTAAACAAAATTTAG
The DNA here is from genome assembly GCA_016882165.1 of Candidatus Pelagibacterales bacterium. Classification (GTDB taxonomy): domain Bacteria; phylum Pseudomonadota; class Alphaproteobacteria; order Rickettsiales; family UBA1997; genus UBA2645. Next base: position 6,498 of record VHBV01000049.1, on the reverse strand, counting down.
GCAATTAAATTTAGAAAAAGTGAAAAGCCTTTAATTAAAAGAACTTTTCACTTTTTTGAAATAAACTACTCTTCGTTAGCTTTTTGCCAAGCTTTGTCTAAATCTTTTATAGAGATTTTTTTCTTTTCAATTGATGATTGAGACAAAATGAAATCAATTGTTTTTTCTTCAATAATAGAACCTCTCAACTGCTGAATTGCTCCTGGATTTTTTTGATAATATTCCAAAACAGCTTTTTCTTGATTAGCAAAACGAGCTAAAATTTTGCCAATTTCTTTGTTAATATCTTCATTATTGGCTTCAATTTTGTTTTTTTGAGCTAATTCATTCAGAACCATACCGCAACGGATCATTCGAACCGCCATTTCACGTTTCTTTTCTTTTGCTTTTTCCTTTTCTTTTTCGTTTTTGAATTTGTTTGGATTGCTTTCTAGCTCAGCTTCAACATCAGCCCAAAGATTTTTTACTTGTTCTTCAACTAAACCTTCTGGTAATTCAAAATCATGTTTTTTATTAACAAAATCAAAAAATTCTTTTTTGAACAAGTTACGGCTTATTGATTCGTAATTATTTTCAACTTGCTTTTTTACTTCTTCTTCAAGTTTTGCTTTAGTTTCAATTCCAAAAGTGTCTTTGATGAATTGATCACTAACTTCCGGCATTTTTGCAGTTAAAACTGAGTTAACTTTTACATCAAACTCTGCAGCTTTTCCAGCAAATTCAGCGCTATGATATTCTTTTGGAAATTTAACTTTAACTTTTACTTGGTCTCCTGATTTCTTACCAACAAGTTGGTCTTCAAAATCATCTATAAAGCTTTTACTTCCAAGCTCTAGTTGATATCCTTCTGCTTTTCCACCTTCAAATTCAACTTTGTCAATTCTGCCCAAATAATCAATATTTACAGAATCACCTTTTTTAGCTTTATATGAAAAATCTTGACTATCCCAAGAACGATAGAATTTCAACAGCTTAGACAAGGCTTCATCAACGTCAGTAGAAGTAACTTCGACCTCTCTTTTTACAACTTTTGATTTAGATACATCAACTTCTGGAACTTCAGGATAAAGTTCTATAGAAACAGTAATTTCAAGATCTTTGTTAGCTTCAAATGTTTTTACGTCAACTTTTGGAGGAAGAGCTGGTTTTAAATTGTTATCTTTAACAATTTTTTTCAAAGTATCAGAAATAATTTTGTCTGACTCATCGGCCATTATTGATTGACCATATTTTTGTCTGATCAAGTCTTCTGGAACCTGTCCTTTACGGAATCCGTCTAATTTTATATTTTCTTTGATTTTAGATACATTATCTTTGATTTTCTCTTCAATCATTTGATAAGGAACTGTAATTTGATAATCTTTTTTTAGTTTTTTATCAAAAACATTTTTGATTTTTACTTCCATGAAAAACCTATATTTTTAAGTTAAATTATGAAGTGGAAAAATTTCTTAGACCACTTTCAAGAAAAGCTTTTGTAATATCATTGAGCCAAGATATTCTAGGCCACAACTCATCTCTGCGCCCCGTGGGTCATAGATGAAATCTTACATCAAAATTAAGCCTACTAATTCTAAACCAAATAAGCTGAAAATAGCAACTTTTTATTAAGTTATTTTTGGGAGTTATCCCTTAGAAGATTAATTTCTTTTTAGTCATAAAAAAATTACTCCGTCATCTCAAGTGACCATACTTGAGAAACGTGGCAATCCACAACTAATAATCTTCATTAAAAACCACGTCGTCTCAAACAGAGTTTGTTAATCCTCTCAATTGCAAGTTGGGTTGTAATAAAAATGGTTAGTTATTCATCAAATATCAAAGTGGTCTAAGGATAATTGCTCTATTTTTATAATTTTAAGATCTATCAAAAATCCCTTTTTCTTTGATTCTAAGAAATTTAATATCGATAACAAATTGATGACAATTTTATTTGATAATGTTTTTTTTGAAGGAGATTTATTTCTGAGATATCACAGGATTTGCGATATTTTTTTATCTGATTATGAGGTGGTGCGGATAGAGGGACTTGAACCCACATGCCTTGCGGCGCTAGATCCTAAGTCTAGTGCGTCTGCCAATTTCGCCATATCCGCTTATAGTGAGGAGTTTTTGTTTTTTATAAATAAAAACAAGTAAAATCATATCTGGAAAGAACCAGATATGATTTAAAAAAATTTCTTATGCAGCAACAGGATTTACATCAATGTAAGTTCTGTTATTGCGTGCACTTTTAACAAAAGTAACAACACCTGCAATTTTCGCAAAAATTGTGTGATCTTTTCCAATACCAACATTTTTGCCTGGGTGCCATTTAGTGCCTCTTTGACGCACGATAATGTTTCCAGCGTCAACTACTTGACCACCGTACTTTTTTACACCTAATCTTCTACCTGCCGAATCGCGACCGTTTCTGGAACTACCGCCAGCTTTCTTTGTAGCCATTCTTCACTCCGTGATTTGATTAAATAACCCAATTGCGTAAAATTGAAAGGTTACCATTAAAATTAATTAAAAAAACTAAGCTTTAATAGACAAGATTTTGATCTCAGTTCTGAACTGACGATGACCTTGCTTTCTTCTTGAGTTTTGTCTTCTTCTTTTTTTGAAGATGATTACTTTTTGACCTTTATAGGTCTTTACAATTTCAGCTTCAACTTGAGCGCCTTTAATTAAAGGGCTGCCAAAAGTTGCTTCTGATTTTTCATTTTGAAAAAACAATACATCATTTAGGGTGATTTTTGAACCAACTTCACCTTCAATTTTTTCAACTGTAATTCTTTCATTTGGCGCAACGCGATATTGCTTGCCGCCAGTTTCAATAATTGCGAACATATCAATTAGAAATTAAACTTAAAAGACCTTGACCAAAAAAACCAATTGATAAAAGCTTAGAAAAGCTTTATCCAAGAGCATCTAAAACTACTAGTATGGTCACAAGGAAGGGCCAGTAATTTACAAAGTTTAATCTTGTTGTCAAGGTTTTCTTTACTAATTAGCTATCCAAGATCCACCTAAAGATTTATAAAGAGCAATTGTCTTAATACTAAGGCTTGCCGAAGATGAAATAAACTTTTCTTCAGAATTTAAAAAATCAATCTGAGATTTCAAATATTCAGAGTTAGAAATTAGACCACTTTGATATTTTGCTAATTTTAGATCCAAGACTTTTTGATTTATTTGCAACTCATTTATTTTTAAAACTAAGTTTTCATCTTCTTTCAAAAAGTCTATCATAGCTGATTCAACTTCAACTATAGCATTATTTACTTTATTTTTATAGGTTAAGAAAGCTCTTTTTTCTCGCTCTTTGGAAATTTTATAGCCAGCAATTACTCCACCGAAATTCAATACAGGCATTGACGCTGAAGCTCCTATTGAAAATACTTTGCTTGAAGACTGAAAAACATTTCCGGATTGAGTATTATTAAAACCCAAGAAATTTGTTAAAGAAATTTTAGGAAAAACTTGTGCAAAAGCATATTTCTTTAGGGCAAAAGTTGCTGCCAATTCTCTTTCAGATTGTTTAATGTCGGGACGATTTTGAAGCAAAGAAACTGGAGCATCAATTATAATGTTCTTTTTAACTAAAGGAACCTCACTAGATTTTTGTAGTATTTTTTTCATTGATCCAGCTCTACAATTGAGTAAACTTTCTAAATTATAGCGTAAAATCTCAACTTTTGCTTCTAATGCAGAAATTTCACTTTTGCTGTTTATCAAAACAATTTCAGCTTTACTAGAATCAACTTCACTAATTATTCCGGCTTTTTGTTTTTCTAGATCTAATTTTAGTAATTCTTCGTAAATTTTATTAATTTGTTGCTTAACAAAAAGTTGATTTTGCGCTTCTCGAAATTGCACATAATTTTTTGCAACCTCCGCAATTATTGAAGTTAAAATGTAATTTCTCGATTCTTCAGAAGCTTCAAACAATGCTTTTGCAGCTTCTTGCGAACTTTTATTTGAGCCAAATAAGTCAATTTCCCAACTTGAATCAAAACCAACTGAGAAAAAATTAACAATTTGATTCTTTGATCCATCGTTAAAAAAGTTAAAATAATTATTACCTCTTTGAGAAGAGCTTTTTAAGTTTGATTTTGGGAATAGGTCAGAAGTTGCTGAAGTTAAATTTGCTCTTGCTTCAATAAGCTTACTCTGAGCAATTTTATAATCATAGTTGTTAGCAATCGCTTTTTTGATAATTTTATTTAAAATAGGATCATCAAAATTTTTCCACCAATGACCTTCTTTAGATTCACTTTCTTTTAAATTTGATATATTATTATCTAACGACTTAGAGTTTTTTGCTTCTATCCAATTTTTAGGCATTTTAGTTTTGGGCTTTTTATAATCGCCACCAACAGAAAAAACACCACAAGAAGCCAGCAAAATAAAAAAGGCAAAAATTGCAGTTACGCGCACTAACTTCATTTAACCTCTTGCATTGTTTGAGATTCTAACTTTTCGTTTTTATTTGTAGCTTCAATATAAACATCCATTTGCTGGCCAACAAATATTTTACTATTTTCGTTATTTTCAAAACTATAAATGACCTGCAATACTCTTGAGTCAATTTTTTGATCATTTGTTCCAGAAATTGAGACTTTTGGAACAACATTTGGTTCTACTCTGACAAAATTAAGAGGCACTTTTACTTTTGGATTACCTCGCAAATATCCTACTGCTTGATTTTGCGAAGAAATTTTGGCAATTTGAGATTCATCAATTTCAACACGTAAATGTAGCTTTGATAAATCGCCAATCAACATTAAAGGAGTTGCCAAAACTCCACTCTGAGCATATTCACCAACTCTAGTATCTAACTTTAAAATTTCTCCATCAATTGGAGATTTAGTTGTTGATTTTTCTATAACAACTTCACTTAAAGCAATTTCTGCTTGAGCCTCTTTAACTTTTTGTTCAGCAATTTCATAAGCAGATTTTTTCTTATTAACTTCATCTTTGCTATAAGCTCTTTGATCAGGAATATTACGGTACATCTCAAATTCCGATCTTTTTTGCGCTGCATCAATTTTAGCCGAAATCATCTGCACCTTCTTTAACTGTAAATTGGCTTTTGCTTCTCTATCATCAACAGTAAACAAGATGTCATCTTTAGAAATTTTATCTCCGACATTCACATAAACTTGTGTTATAATTCCTGAAATACTGGTGCCAATTTTTATTATCTCGCTTTGAGGTTCAACAACGCCAATTCCAGCAACCTCAGATTTGTAACTTGTTTGTGCAACTGGATTTTTTGGCTCAATATTTTTCCTTTTTGGATTTTTTGTTAAACCAAACAAAGTATTTGCAAGCATTAATACGGCGATTGCCGGAATTACTATCTTTAGAAAAAAATGCTTTTTCACTTAAAATTTATATTGAGTTAACTTGATTTATAAAAAATATGTCAAAAATAAATCTGCTAATATTAAACTTGGATTGCAACGCAATTTTTGATGGTGCTCGCGATGGAAAAATTATTATCAATAAAATTATATTTTGCTATATACCAAATTCTAGTTTTCTTAAACTGCTTTTTCATTACGAGCAGCAAAAATAGCTTATCTCAATTTATATTTAAGATAAGTTTTTACTTATAACCTTATCAGTAATTACTTTACCATCTTCCATTTCAATAATACGATCAGCAAAATCAAAAATACGATTATCGTGAGTTACAACAATTACAGCTCTGTTTTGCTGCATTGCGCTTTGACGCAAAGTTTCCATAACTTTTTGTCCAGTAAAGGCATCCAAGGCTGCAGTTGGTTCATCACAAACTACCAAACTTGGCTTATGAACCAAAGCTCGTGCAATTGCAACACGCTGCTGCTGACCGCCCGAAAGTTGCGACGGCAATTTCTCTAAGTGATTAGACATATCAATTTCACTTAAAGCTATAGACGCTTGTTTAACAGCTTTATCAAGAGAAATGCCATCAGCAATTAAAGGAATTGCTGCATTCTCAGCTGCGCTTAAAGCTGGTAACAAATTATATTGCTGAAAAATAAAACCCAAATTTTTTCTTCTGTGATCAACTTTTTTATCACCTTTAAGTTTTGTGATATTAGTATTATTTATTATAACATCTCCTTCTGAAGGAGTTAAGATTCCAGTAAGAATAGATAGTAAAGTTGTTTTGCCACAACCAGAAGGTCCAACAATCATTGTCATTTCACCACTATAAATTTGTAAATTTATATTGTTTAGAACCCTGATCTTTTGATCTCCTACTGCAAAATCTTTAGAAATATTTTTTATTTCAACACAAATATTTTTGCTCATTTATCCTCTAAAAACTATTGCTGGATCAACCACAAAAACTTTTCGAACACTAATTACACTAGCAATAATCATGATTAAAACTACTGATATTGCTGTTCCTAAAACTACTTCTGAAGGCAAAAAGAATCCTTTGAATGCACCAGAAGTTGAGACTTGTTTAAAGAAAATTGAAGTAAGTCCAATTCCAATTGCATAACCAATTGA
>VHBV01000048.1 GCA_016882165.1 Candidatus Pelagibacterales bacterium | reverse complement strand
TCGCGAAGTTTTGGCAATCCGCGATTAACGTCAATTTGGTCTAAATAATTTTGATCAGTGTACACGCCAGATGGGTCGTACACGGTGAAAGTTTTGGTGTCAGACTTTTCCGACAAAGCAATTTCGCGCATTGCCACTTTAACGTCGGCGAATTTTTCGCTAGGAACGTAAACTTTTTTAGAAGCGGGAAGTGGTCCCAAAGTAAGTTTTTTAGTAATTTTCTGATTCATATCTTGTAAATTTTGAGTAAATTTTGGCAATAATTGCAGCGAGCAAGAAGCATATCAACATTGCAATTAAAGTGTCACCAAAAAAATGCGCTCCTTTCATCATTTGATATAAACCTAAAATCCAACCAAAGAAAAACGCTGAGAGAAAGGCAATAATTTTTTGATTTCTGCCTTTAAAAGCAAAAAATAGTATAAATAAGGCAAATCCTGTAACCGCATGACCTGCAGGAAAGCACTGCCCAACTTTATTTTGTTGAAATTCTGCAGGATAATGATCAAAAATTTTTACATATGGCTTATCACCACCATACAATGTGAGCTGGCAAGGGCAATAGATGTTGGTGAATTTTTTAATATTACCTGCAATTAAAGGAATTAGGCAAAAGCCCAGAAAAATTAGAAGAAGATTATGGCGGTTTGAAAATAGAAAAGCATTTTTCTTTTTAAAACCAAGGATAGCAAAAATTAAAGTTCCCAAAATTGCCAATCCAAATAAAACTTTAGGCAATTTATAAAAAATTAACTTTCCTAAAGGTTCTTCTTTATCAACAATCCATGAATTTGTTTGAAGGTCAAAAAAGTAATTCTGAATTTCAATATCAATGTTACTGAAATTGACCCACAACAATGAAGAAAGAAGAAGAATATTCGCCAATAACAACAAATAAAATTTATTATTCCGCATCAAAGTCTTTGAATTTGCCGTTCTTAAATAAATAACTTGCACCTTGATAATAGCTTATAAATTCTTCCAATTCTTCTTCTTCATACTCATTAACAACTTCTTCTTTTGAACCTTGCCAGCCATATTTTTTCATAATTACATGAAAGAATTTTTTTTGTTTTTTTGGTTTTAAAAGATATAATTGACCATCTTCATAATAACCAATATCTGAGTAAGTGCTTACAAAAGCATGGCGGTCAAATTTGTCTTTATTACGCAAAACGTCAGTTCCAAAGAACTTAGACTTATAAGACAAATTCAATATTCCCATTAAAGTTGGAGCAATATCAACTTGACTAATGTTTTTTTCGTAAACTTGTGGTTTTATAATTTTTGGTGCGTAAAAAATTGCAGGAATTTGATAACGCCACATTGGAACATCAGTATTTCCAGCAGAACCAGCGCAATGATCAGCAACAAAAACAAAAATTGTATTATCAAACCATTCTTTATTTTTTGCTTTTTCAATCAACTTTCCAACAGCATAATCAGCATATTTTACAGCACCGTTTCTTCCTGTCTTTGGATCAATATCAATTTTACCAACTGGATAAGTAAATGGTCTATGATTTGAAGTTGTCATGATAAAATTCAAGAAGGGCTTACCTTTAGAATAAGATTTATCAGCTTCTTTTATTGCCTTATCGAATAAATCTTCATCAGCAACTCCCCAAGCATTGCTAAAAGTAATTTCATCTTTTTCAAAAGTTGGTCGATCAACAATTTCAAAACCATTATTACCAAAGAAATAATTCATATTATCAAAATATCCATCACCTCCGTAAAGAAATTTTGCTTCGTATCCTCTTGCTCTTAAAGGGCTGGAAATATTGAATAGGTTTTCATTATTTGGTCTTCTAACAATTGAATTTCCTGGTGTTGGAGGAACTGCCAAAGATAAAGCTTCAAGACCACGAACTGTTCTGGTTCCTGTTGATTTTAAATTCGTAAAAAACAATCCGTTTTGTGCAAGATAATCAAGGTTAGGAGTGATATTTTCTTTACTTCCAAAAGCAGTCATAAATTCTGCACTAAAGCTTTCCATAGTAACAAAAATTATGTTATGTCTTTTCTCTGGACCTTTTACTGGTTGAGGAACAAAACGAGATATATCATCATCATTTAAGAATTTTGAGTTTGGTTCTTGTTTTGCAACATTTTCTCTTAAAACTTTAATAAGTTTGTCTTTTTCCAAAGTGGCGTAGAAAGTGTCATAATCAATTTCGTTATTACGATAAGCCGAGAATAACTCGTAAATACCGTTTTTAGTAATTTCATTCACATATTTATTTTCAGAAATATCTGACAATTGTGAGCTGTTAACACTAAAGAAAGCAACAGTGACAATAGCAAAAAGAGGAGCTGATTTTTTAAAGAAACAAAAAAACAATCAGATTTTGTTATAATAACTTTTTTGTAAGTAAGAAGAAATATTGCGACTGAAAGTGCAAAAATGACTGTGACTAGAAGTGGTATTGGGTAAGATTCCATAATATTACCAATCACTTCAGTTGTGTAGATCAGATAATCAACTGCAATAAAGTTGAATCTGGCTTGAAATTCTTCCCAGAAAGTAATTTCAGAAAATGCCGAAAAGATTATTATAAAAAGGAATAAGAAATAGAAAATTTTGTTGGCAATCTGATGTTTTTTACTATTGAAGATTTTCTTTGGAACCAAACAATAGTAAAGAAGAGGAATAAAGAAAATATAGCCAAAAGTTAATGCATCAAAAAACAGTCCCAGAAAATAAGATTCAGTAATTTTAACAAATGAAAATTCAATGGCTTTTTGTTCCCAAACAAGAAAAACTGTTCTTAGAAAAGCTGACAGAAAAGCAAAAATAAGAAATATTCTAAATAAGGCAAAATTATATATTCTTTTCATTTTTTTAAAAAATTATTTTTTAAACATTTCAAGCATACGATAAGTGACTAAGAATCCGCCAAAAATATTGATTGAGGCGATAATTATGGAAATAAAGCTTAATATTGAAATTAGTGAGAAAGCTTTTGCTGATCCAAGAGCAATTATTGCACCAACCACAACAACACCAGAAATTGCATTTGTAACAGCCATCAGAGGAGTATGAAGAGCAGGAGTCACTTTCCAAACAACAAAATAACCAACAAAACAAGCTAAAATAAAAATACTAAAACCAAAAATGAGTGGGTCAACACCACCGCCTGCAGCCATTTGTATTTCAGCAATCTTGCTTACCAAAAGATCTGAGTTTTTGGTAATTTGTTCGGACAACTTCATTACTTCTTCTAACTGAGTCATAATATAAAACTTTGAATTAATTGAAAGTACTGCGAAATCAAATCTTTAATTTAAATTTTAAAGATCAAGAATGCCATTATGTCAATTCTATTGGATTTGTCTAATGTCAATTGAGAGTGACTGTTTCACAGTAATCACAATGACAAGGTTATATGCAAATAGAATCTTTATTATGGTAAAAATTATAACTGCTATTAGAAGCTGTCAATTAATTACTAAAGCGAAATAAATTAATGAAAACTTCAAATTATAAACAATTCACAATCCATCATTTTGAAGAACTGAGAAGCACAAATGATACAGCATTTTTAATGGCTCAAAATCAAGAAATATTTGATTTTGAAATAATATTGGCAAATTCGCAAAGTTCAGGAAAAGGAAGAAATGAACGCAACTGGAATTCACCGAATGGAAATCTTTATTTTTCTTTAGTTTTAAAACCAAATTTAGAAATTGCTAAAATTCCTCAAATTTCCTTTGTTGCAATAGCTGCTTTAAGAATTGCAATTGAAAAAATTAATATTCAAAACCTAGAGATAAAAAACAAATGGCCCAATGATTTGTTAATTAACCAAAAGAAAGTTGCTGGACTTTTACTTGAAAGCAAATTTTCACAGAATAGTTGCAATTTTGTAATTGTTGGAATTGGACTAAATTTAATTTCAAACCCTGATAATACTATTTTTCCTTCTTCCAATTTAAAAGACTGCGGAATAGCTATAACAAAAGAAAAAATACTAGAACTTTTTTTAGATCAGTTTACCGAAATTTATAATAATTACTTAAGTTATGGCTTTAAAGGGATAAGAAACTTATGGCTCAAAGAAGCTTATCTTCTGGACAAAGAAATTAAAGCTAAGAATGGCAGCGAAGAAATAACCGGGATTTTTAAAGATTTAGATGAAGAAGGAAATTTGCTAATTGAAGTTAGTGGAGTTGTTAGAAAAATTTTAGCAGCAGACATTTTTTAGCTATAATATCAAAATAAAATCTCTTTGCCTTTTCTAACAAAGGATCAAGATGATTTTATTTTGATATCAACAAACTTTTATTCTTCGTTACTTGATAATTTTTTTGCTTGATCATCAGCAATCAAAGCATCAATAAATTCATCTAGTTCACCAATCATAATATCATCAATTCTGTAGCTAGTTAAGTTAATTCTGTGATCAGTAACACGACTTTGTGGAAAATTATATGTTCTAATTCTTTCACTTCTGTCACCAGATCCAACTTGCTCTTTTCTGCTTGCCGATCTTTCTTTATCAATTCTTTCACGCTCAGCTTCATAAAGACGAGAACGCAAAACTTTCATGGCTTTCTCTCTATTTTTAATTTGAGATTTTTCATCTTGCATTGAAACTACAACACCGGTTGGAACGTGTGTAATTCTGACCGCAGAATCAGTTGTATTAACTGATTGTCCTCCCGGACCAGATGAACGAAACACGTCAATTCTTAAATCTTTTTCTTCAATTTTAATATCAACTTCTTCAGCTTCAGGAAGAACAGCAACAGTTGCAGCTGAAGTGTGGACACGTCCTTGATTTTCTGTTTCAGGAACTCGTTGAACACGATGAGTTCCTGATTCAAATTTTAATTTAGCAAAAACACCTTTTCCATTAATTGAAGCTGATGCTTCTTTATAACCACCAAGACCAGTATCAGATATTGACAAGATTTCAAATTTCCAACGTCTTTTTTCAGCATATCTCTGATACATTGCAAAGAGTCTTTGAGCGAATAAAGCAGCTTCTTCTCCACCAGTTCCAGCACGCACTTCCAGAATTGCACTTTTTTCATCGGCAGAATCTTTTGGTAAAAGTGCAATTTTAATTTCTTGTTCCAGCTCAGGAATTTTTTTTGAAAGATCAAAAGCTTCTGCTTCCATCATGTCTTTCATGTCTTTATCTGTTGTAATTGGCAACATTTCGTTAATGTCAGCAATTTCTTTTTGAGCTTTTTTATATTCATTAATCAAAGCCACAACTTCTGCCATATCGGAATGTTCTTTTGAAACTTTGGCAAAATTCTGCCCCAAAGCAGAAGGATCTAATAATTTTTTTTCAAGCTCGGCAAATTTAGTAACAATACCGTCAAGCTTTTGTGTAAATGACATTTTATGGAATTATTTGTTGATTGTTTTCAGCAAACTAAGGAATATAAGAAGTTATACTCACTCTCTTAAATTAAAAATCAATTATGACGAATAAAAATTTCTACATAACTTCACCAATTTATTACGTAAATGATGCACCACATATTGGTCACGCCTACACTTCAATTGCATGTGACGTTGCTGCTCGTTTTAAAAGATTAGAGAATTTTAATGTTCGTTTTTTAACAGGAACTGACGAGCATGGTCAAAAAGTTGAAAAATCAGCAATTTCTAAAAATGTTGCTCCACAAGAGTTTTGCAATCAGGTGTCACAAAAATTTCGTGACCTTACTAAAACCTTAAACCTTTCAAATGATGACTTTATAAGAACAACAGAAGAGCGTCATAAACTTTGTGCTCAAGCTTTTTGGAATATTTTGGAAAAGAATGGTTGGATTTACAAAAGCACTTATGAAGGCTGGTATGCTTTGCGCGATGAAGCTTTCTATGGAGAAGATGAACTAGTTAATGGAAAAGCGCCTACAGGAGCTGAGGTTACATGGCATAAAGAAGAAAGTTATTTTTTCAAATTATCAGCTTTCCAAGATAAATTATTAGCACTTTACGAAGCAGTTCCCGATTTCATTCAACCAGAATCGAAAAGAAATGAAGTTGTATCTTTTGTTCGTGGCGGCAAAGATTACATTAAAGGATCTTTACAAGATTTATCAATTTCTCGCACCTCTTTTTCTTGGGGAATTAAAGTTCCAAACGACGAAAAACATGTAATTTATGTTTGGCTTGATGCACTTACAAATTACTTAGCAGCTCTTGGTTTTCCTGACGAAACTTCCGATATAATTCAAAGATTTTGGTGTGACACAACTGACTCTCCAGTTCATGTTGTTGGAAAAGATATTTTGCGTTTCCATGCTGTTTATTGGCCAGCTTTTTTAATGGCCGCTCATATTCCACTTCCAAACAAAATTTTCGCTCATGGTTGGTGGACAAATCAAGGTCAAAAAATTTCTAAATCTGTTGGTAACGTAATTGATCCAAATCAGGAGCTTTCTTGGTTACAATCGCTTGGTTGCTCAGAAAATACAGCTGTTGATTATTTCAGATATTTCTTAATGCGAGAAGTTTCTTTCGGAAGTGATGGTGACTATGACAGATCGCATTTAATCACCAGAATTAATGCCGAACTTGCCAATAATATTGGCAATCTATCACAAAGAATCTTGTCTATGATTTACAAAAATAATGGCGGAAAAATTGTTGATTTCCGTTTTTATGACGAATCAAAAGAATTATTATCAAAAGCCTATAAACTTGGTGATGAAGTTACTTATCAAATGGATCAATTTGCTTTTGATAAAGCAATTGAGAAAATAGTAAATTTTGGTAAAGCATGTAATTTGTTTGTTGATCAGAAAGCACCTTGGGCTTTGAAAAAAAATCACAAAATTGAAGAAATGAACCTGGTTTTATCAACAATTGCTGAATGTCTAAGAGTAATTGCAATAACTTTGCAAGCATTTGTTCCAAGCCTTTCTGAACAAATGCTAGATATTTTGAATATTGAACCAAAACAGCGCAATTTAAAAAATTCATCTGACAATTTTGCATTAAAAAGTGAACATAAAATTAAAGAACCAAGCATAATTTTTAAAAGATTAGAAATAACAAAATAAAACTATGTCAAAAAATTTTAATACCTCAAACGAATCTTTTCGTAAAATTATCGGTAATGGCATTACTTATGTTGTCCCAAAATTTCAGCGTGATTATTCTTGGGATAGCGAGCAATGGGAAGATTTGTGGCAAGATATTGTTGAACAATTGGAAGAAAAAAATTCAGAAGATCAAAGCCACTACATGGGATATTTGGTTTTGCAATCGGTAAATGATAAAGAATTTAAAATTATTGATGGTCAGCAAAGAATTACTACTCTGATGATACTAATTTTAGCTGCTTTAGAGAATATTAATCGTTTAATAGAAATGGGTTCAGATGTTGATAAGAACAATAATAAGATGAGATTAGAGACCTTAAAAAGCACTTATATTGGGTTTACTGATCCAGTATCTTTGATTACTAAGCCAAAACTAAGGCTTAACAAAAATAATCAGTCTTATTTTCGTTCTTTATGCACTTTGGGATCTCATATTCAGCAAACTAAAATCAAGGGTTCTGAACGCCTTTTGCTAAAAGCAAAAAAGTTTTTTGAGAAAAAAATAGAAAACAGTTATTTCTCTAACGATGGAGAGGGTATAGCGCGCTTTATTGATAAAATGTCTGACATTTTATTTTTTACCTCAATAACTGTAAGTAGTGATTTAAATGCCTATAAAGTTTTTGAAACTCTAAATGCTAGAGGAGTTAAATTATCAACTCCAGATTTGATTAAAAATCATTTATTTTCAATGAACGAGTTTGAAGAAGGAGATTCTTGTTCTTTGGGAAATATGACTTTATTGGATAAAAAAACTAATAAAGATTTATCTACAAAATCATTCGAAGAAAAAAAATTATTTTTTGGTAATTATTACAAGATCACATCTCAATTGTGTGAATTTGAAGAATGGAATCACTATTCAATTATTAAAAGACAAAAGTGGCTCGCTGAACAAGCAGCGAAATGTTGGAAAATAGAGTTCAGTTCATGAAAATAATTTCTTGGAATATTAACTCGTTACGTTTACGCCTGCCTTTGTTAAGAGAATTAATTAAACAAAGTAATGCTGACGTTATTTGCTTACAAGAAACAAAAGTGCAAGATTCTGATTTTCCAGCTCTAGAAATTAAATCAATGGGCTATGAGTTTTTGTCTTTTAGTGGTGAAAAATCTTATAATGGTGTTGCAATAATTTCTAGGTTTCCTATCAAAAGCTCTGAATCAATTGATATTTTAAACTACGGCCATAAACGTCACATAAAGGCAACTTTTGAAACAAAAATTGGTGAAGTTGATTTGCATAATTTTTACGTTCCTGCAGGTGGAGACATTCCTGACGTCGATTTAAATGATAAATTTGATCACAAGTTAAAATTTATTGATTGGATGACCGATTATTTTGCAACTCAAAAAAGCCGCAAAATAATTATAGTGGGCGACATTAACATTGCGCCGCTTGAGCATGATGTCTGGTCTCACAAACAACTAATTAAAATTGTTTCTCACACTCCAATTGAAGTACAAAAGCTTAACAATCTACAAAAGCAGCTGAATTTCATCGACACTCATCGTCACTTTATTGATCCTTCACAAAAACTTTACACTTGGTGGAGTTATAGAGCAAAAGATCCTCTTGGAGCAGATAAAGGTAGAAGATTGGATCATATTTGGGCAACTCCAAATCTAGAAAAGCAAATTCAAGATATGAAAATTTACAAAGATTTTCGTGCGGCTGTTCAAACATCTGATCATGTTCCAATTCAAACAAATTTTAATTTGTTATGAAAAATTTTATAATTAACTCGCAACAAGAAATGGCTAACTTTGCCAAAGAAACTGCCAATAAAGCAAAAACTGGAGATATAATTGGTCTGAAAGGTACTCTTGGCGCTGGAAAAAGTTTTTTCGCTCGTAATTTTATTAATTCTTTAAGTGACAAAGAACAAACTGTTACCAGCCCAACTTTTAATTTGGTTTTTTCTTATCCAATTAAAAAAGGAGAAATATTTCACTTCGATTTATATCGTTTAAAATCTGAAGAAGAACTTGAAAATATTGGTTTTTTTGATGCTATAAAAAACGGTATTTGTCTAATTGAATGGCCCGAAATTGCAAAAAAATTTCTCAAAAAAAATTATACAGAAATTGAAATAAAAATTCTTGGCGAAGAACAAAGAGAAATTTTAATTACACAATAAATAAATTCTTTTATCCTGAGCGAAGCCCAAGAGTTTTGTCATTCTGAGCGAAGCCCAAGAGTTTTGTCATTCTGAGCGAAGCCCAAGAGTTTTGTCATTCTGAGCGAAGCCCAA
>VHBV01000047.1 GCA_016882165.1 Candidatus Pelagibacterales bacterium | reverse complement strand
TTTATCACAAATTTAGTTCTAATGAGCAAATCCTTAGTTAGTCGACACTGAAATACCTCCCCACTCCTTCTCCCACTTGACTCTATAGCTCTTTTTCCTAAGATTTTTTTACCAGAAATCGAGGTGTAACCCTCCATTTTCCGGCAAATTTTTTAGCAAAAATCGCAGCAGAAATTCATGAAAGCACCTCAGATCGATAATCGTCAAAATGATCTTTTTCGTGGAAGATTGAGCAATGAACTCAATCCAAAAAATGAGCTTCTGATTTTGGGTAAAATGATTCCCTGGAATGAGTTAGAAATTGAATTCGCTGATCTTTACCAATCCGAACATAATGCTGGAGGTCAGCCTCCAAAGCCAATCCGCCTGATGGTTGGACTTCTGCTGTTACAGCATTTACATCACCTCTCTGATGAACAAGTTGTGCGCAACTGGGTGGAAAATCCTTACTGGCAACACTTCTGTGGCTACGACTTTCTTCAATGGGAATTCCCGATCAATCCATCATCTCTCACTAGATTCCGTCAAAGACTTGGTTCCACAAGGTTAGAAAAAATTCTTTCTCTTACGGTTTCTGTGGCTGTGAAGTCAGAAGCGGTGAAGGTCAAAGACCTAAAGAAGGTGATCGTTGATACCACTGTAATGCCTAAAAACATCGCCTTCCCAACCGATTCCAAACTTTACGATAAAGCTCGTGCAAGATTGGTGAAGTTTGCAGCTAAACACGGAATTGCTCTTCGTCAGAACTACAACCTCATCTCAAAAACTCTCCTACGTAAAATCTCTGGCTACATTCACGCCAAACAGATGAAGAGAGCAAAGAAGGCAATCAAGCATTTGAAGACGATTGTTGGCAGAGTTGTGCGGGATGTTGAGAGAAAAATCAAAATCAATTCTCAAGCTAATCCCCTGATAAAAAACGATCAGAAAATCAAAGAAAATCTTACAGAGGTTTTTAACTCAATTCTTGACCAGACCAAGCAGTTACTTGCTCAAGAACGCAACAGCAAAAACAAAATTTATTCACTTCATGAACCAGATGTTCACTGTATCAGTAAAGGAAAGGCTCATAAACGTTACGAATTTGGCTGTAAAGTTTCCCTTGCCGTTACCAACAAGCAGGGACTTGTGGTGAGCAGCGAAGCGCTTCCGGGCAATCCTTATGATGGACATACGATAAACACAACTCTTGCTTCAGCAGAGAAAATCACGGGTGTAAGAATCGATTCAGCGACTGTGGACAAAGGCTACAAAGGACATGGAATCGAGAATGATCCACTCAGAAATCATACCAAGATCTTCATCTCTGGACAAAGAAGGGGTATTACCAGCTCAATCAAAAAGCAGCTCAAACGCAGATCTGCCATCGAACCAATGATTGGCCACATGAAGGAAGATGGGAAGCTGGGACTTTGCAGGCTGAAGGGGGTTATCGGTGATCAACTTAATGCGATCTTATCAGGAGCAGGACACAACCTACGCCTAATTCTGAACCATATCAGGAAATTACTGAAGCTCGGAAGATTAAGTAATCTTTTGGTTCAAATTTTACTTCACTTGTTGGAGGTTATTTTACCGAAAACTTGTTGGATTTAGAATTGCTGTGGATGGAAATAGGGTTCTTCAGTGGGGACTAGTTAATAGCTCATATTTTTACAATAAAACTGCCACTTTTTTTCTTCCACTAATTACTTACATGTTTTTTTCTAATCTCTATCAAGAAAAGATTATTCATACAGCTTCTAAAACCAGTAAAATAAAGTTTTGGATTGCAATTTCTCTATATTGTTTTTCTTGTTTATTATTTTTTTTGGACTTCAGAAATAATAAATCCGTAATTGATTTAAAAATGACAAATTCATTAGCCAATCAAAAAAACTACGTTTTCATATTAGATGAAGACAATACTGACACTAATAATTTTATCATCCTGGCAAAAGAAATGTGCCTGTTTGCTTTGATTGGAGAAGACTTCATTTATCGTTTGGATTTTAACAAAATGCAGTTACTACCCGAAATTACTAAAAATAAAGAAATTGTAATTTTAATAGACAAAAATCTGCATTTCTGGGATCAAGAAACTGTTACAAAAGAAAATATAATTTTTGAATCTGAAAATTATATGGCGATAAAAACTGGAGTTAAGTTAAAATATGCTATCAAAAAGTTACAAGAAAATATAACAAAACCTAATTTGACCAGAATTTTTATGTCACAATAATTCTAAAAGCTGCATTTAAAAAAATTAATCAAGTGCTCTTGTAATGAATTACATCAATTATTATATCAATCTCAAAATTTAGTTATACCAAACTAGACACTTTTAGCTAATTATTTTCAGATTTGATTACAAGTAACAGAAATTGGTGCAATGCAATCAGTTTATTTGGTATAAGTCTTTTTCAACGAAAATCAGTATTTTCACAATTTTAAAACTTTAAAAATTATATGAGCAAAGTAATCGGTATTGACTTAGGAACAACAAATTCCTGCGTTGCATTTATGGACGGAAAAAATCCAAAAGTTATTGAAAACTCTGAAGGCGCAAGAACAACTCCTTCAATTGTTGGTTTCTTACAAAATGGCGAAAGAGTTGTTGGAGCTCCTGCAAAAAGACAAGGTGTAACCAATCCAAAAAATACTATTTTCGGTATTAAAAGATTGATCGGAAGAAGATATGATGATCCTCTTACTAAAAAAGACAAAGAACTTGTGCCCTATGAAATTGTTTCCTCAGGAAATGGTGACGCTTGGGTTGATGTTAAAGGTGAAAAATTTTCTCCAAGCCAAATCTCAGCTTTCACTTTGATGAAAATGAAAGAAACAGCTGAAAGTTTTTTGGGTGAAAAAGTTGACAAAGCTGTAATCACAGTTCCTGCTTATTTTAATGACTCACAAAGACAAGCAACAAAAGACGCTGGAAAAATTGCTGGTTTGGAAGTTTTAAGAATTATTAACGAGCCAACTGCTGCTGCTCTTGCTTATGGTTTGGACAAAAAAGGTAACCAAACAATTGTTGTTTACGACTTGGGTGGTGGAACTTTTGACGTATCAGTTTTGGAAATTGGCGATGGTGTTTTTGAAGTTAAAGCAACCAACGGCGACACTTTCTTGGGTGGTGAAGATTTTGACATGAGAATCTTGGAATTCTTAGCTTCTGAATTCAAAAAAGATAATTCTGTTGATTTAACTAAAGATCCTCTTGCTTTGCAACGCTTGAAAGAAGCCGCTGAAAAAGCAAAAATTGAACTTTCTTCAACTCAAGAAACAGAAATTAACTTGCCTTATATCACAGCTGACGCAAGTGGACCTAAACATTTAAATGTTAAGCTAACTCGTGCAAAACTTGAGCAATTGGTTGATGACTTAATTTCACGCACTATTAAACCTTGCGAAAACGCTTTGAAAGACGCTGGTCTGTCAGCTTCAGAAATTCACGAAGTAATTTTGGTTGGTGGAATGACACGTATGCCAAAAGTTGTAGAAACTGTTAAAAAGTTTTTTGGCAAAGAACCAAGCAAAGGTGTTAACCCTGATGAAGTTGTGGCAATTGGCGCTGCAATTCAAGCAGCAGTTCTTCAAGGTGACGTGAAAGACGTATTGCTTTTAGACGTAACTCCACTTTCACTTGGAATTGAAACTGCTGGTGGCGTGTTTACTCGCTTAATTGATCGTAACACAACAATTCCGACTAATAAAAGCCAAGTGTTTTCAACTGCTGCCGACAGCCAAACTGCAGTTACAATTAAAGTTTTCCAAGGCGAGCGCGACATTGCCGTTCATAACAAACTTTTAGGCGAATTTAACCTAGAAGGAATTGCGCCAGCTCCACGTGGAATGCCACAAATTGAAGTTTCTTTCGACATTGACGCTAACGGTGTGGTGAAAGTTTCGGCAAAAGATAAAGCAACAAATAAAGAGCAAGAAATCAGAATTCAATCTTCTGGCGGACTTTCTGACGCTGAAATTGAAAAAATGATTAAAGATGCCGAAGCAAACGCATCGGCTGATAAAGCTAAAAAAGAATTTGTTGAAGCTAAAAACCAAGCTGATTCTGCAGTGTATGAAACTGAAAAAAGTTTGAAAGAACATGGCGACAAGCTTGGCTCTGCAACCAAATCGGCAGTTGAAGCTGAAATTCAAAAAGTGAAAGACGCAATTGCTAAAGAAAATGCTGATGCTGCTGAAATTAAAGCTGCAACTGAAAGCTTAATGCAACACGCAATGAAAGTTGGCGAAGCAATTTACAAACCTGGTCAAGCTGGTGGAGATGCTGCTGGTGCTTCTGCTGGAGCTGCTGATGCTTCAGCCAATGCAGAAAACAACAGCTCTGAAAAAGTTGTTGATGCTGAATATGAAGAAGTGAAAGACGAAGATAAGAAGTAGTTGTCTTCTCCCGTCACTTCGGAGCTAGCACTCGTGCAAAGCGTGGCAATCCATTAAGTCAAAATTTAGAGTTTGTGATAAAAATGGATTGCCACGTCGCGCTGAAGCACTCCTCGCAATGACGGAGTTCTAATAATTTTCAGTAAAAAATTATTTCTTTTGTCATTCTGAGCGAAGCGAAGAATCTCATGCGACAAACTTTGGAACCCTAACCCCTGAGATCCTTCGCTTAAGCTCAGGATGACAGAAGTGTGAATCCAGTTGACGGAAGTGTGGATTAGGATGATGGAATTGTGTAGATCAAAATAATTTTTTTATACTGTCTTAGTTTTCAGTTTAAAATTTAAAAAATTAAATCTATCGCAAAATGGTTCTTCTGAGCGTCCAGCGCAGTTTTGAATTTATTCATACACACAAAATCACCCGTCTCAAAATGCTTGAAGGCATTTTGATCCACCCTCTTTTTCAAAAAGGGCTAAACCAACACATCCTCAATTACAAGCTGAACCTTATCAACGCCCATCCAGCTGTTAATATTTAATTGTCCAACCACATCAATTGGTTTGGTGTAATTTTGATCGAGCAAAATTTCGCCCAAAGCAGTTTTTGCAGCCCTGAAAGCCACTCCTTGTAAATTGCCATTAAAACCAACCAACGATTTGCTTGAAAAAATACAGCTGATGTGATCTTGATTTTGTCCCATTAAATTAACCCGCATTTTCTGCAAATTACGAATTATAAATTTTGGTTTGTAGTTTCCAACACCAAAAGGCTCAAGATTTTCCAACTCTTTTATAAACTCAATATTAACTTGGCTTAAATCAAGAATATCTGCAAAAAACATTTCTTTTTTTGCGGATAATTCCATAACTTTTTTGCCTGTTTTCTCATCAAAAAATTTATACAATTCAGCAATTTTTTCTTCCTCAACCGAAAAGCCACCAGCCATGGCGTGTCCGCCACCCTCAAGCAACAAACCTTCCATTCTGGCTTGCAAAATTAATGACCCAAAATCAATGCCGTTAATTGAACGACAAGACGCTTTGCCTTTGGAATTTTCAAGTGAAATTACTGCGACTGGTTTGTTGTAAAGATCTTTTAATCGTGATGCCACAATACCAATTACACCTTGATGCCAATTATTTGAGAATGCAAAAATAAAGCTATTGTCAACTCCAAAACCATTTTGTTTTTTCTCTATTTGATTAACTGCTTCATCAAGAATTTGCAATTCAATTTCTTTGCGCTGCTTGTTAAAATTTTCCAATTGCAACGCAATTTCTGATGCTTCCATTTCATCTGAACTTGATAAAATTCTTGCGCCCAAATCGGATTTTCCAACTCGTCCACCTGCATTAATTCTTGGCCCCAATATAAAACCCAAATGATAAGAGCTTGGTTCTTCATTTAAAGCAGCTAAATCACAAATTAAACGTAAACCCAAGTTACTGCGTTTTTTTAAAATTTTTAAACCCCCTGCCACAAATGCTCTGTTTAAGCCAGTTAGTGGCATCACGTCACACACTGTTCCAAGTGCAACCAAATCTAAAAATTGCAATAAATTTGGTTCACGAATGTTATTTTTGTAAAATCCATCTTCACGCAACGCCTTGTTCAGCGCCACAATAAATAAAAACGAAACGCCCGCCGCACATAAATTTTTATGAGGAAATTTTTCATCAATACGATTTGGATTAATCACCGCCAAAGCTTCTGGCTTTTCAATAACTCCTATATGATGATCAATTACAATAATCTCCAAACCAGCTTTTTTAGCGTCTTCCAGCGGCTTAAATGCAACTGTTCCGCAATCAACAGTAATTACTAAATCAGTTCCCGATTTTTTTAGATTCAGTAAAGCCTGAGAATTTGGACCATAACCCTCTAACTTGCGATCTGGAACATAAATTCCAACATTTACACCAATTTCACCCAAGAAATTTTTTATCAAGGCCGAAGAAGTTGCGCCATCAACATCATAATCAGCGAAAATGGTGATTTTTTTCTTTGTCTTAATGGCTTTTAGAACATGATCAACAGCTAAATCCATATCAAGCAAATCAAAAGGATTTGGCAAAATATTTTTTAGTTTTGGTTCTAAAAAATTTTCAATTTCATCAAAATCAATATTTTTTGCGGCCAAAATTTTTGCCAAAACTGAAGAGATTTGAAATTTTTGCGAAATTGCCAAAGCTTTTCTTTCATCAAAATCTTGCTGCTGCCAAGTAAAATCTTGAACTGATTTTTTTAAATTATTGTTCATATTTTTTGGTTACCAAAAATTCAAATCCCAACCCTTATGTTAATTCTAAGTAATTATCCCTTGAAGGATTAATTTTTTTACCCGTCATTGCGAGGAGCGACGTGGCAATCCACTGCGTCACAAACTCCTCTCTCGTGACGCAGTGGATTGCCACGTCGCTGACGCTCCTCGCAATGATGGGGTTAGTTTTTTATATAAAATTAATCCTTCAAGTGATAATTGCCTTGTATAGTCACTAATTTTAATATTGCTAAAAATTCTTCATGTTTTACAATTTTCTGATCTTTTTAGAAAATATTCAATTCCCAATAATTCATGCTAAAACTTCTTGAAAGAATTGGTAGCTTTACTTTAGAAAATATCAGTAAAATTGGTCACATTACAATTTTTGCATCTAAATCTATTCAAAGCTGCTTCACTCCTCCCTTTTACCCAAAAATGATTGGTCGCCAAATTTTACAAATTGGCTACTTTTCTTTACCCGTTGTTGGTTTGACTGCAATTTTCTCTGGTGCGGTTCTAGCTTTACAGAGCTATTCTGGATTCAGCCGTTTCAACGCTGAAAGCACAATTGCAACAGTTGTTGTATTATCAATTACTCGTGAACTTGGTCCCGTTCTTGCAGGTTTAATGGTTGCTGGACGTGTTGGAGCTTCAATGGCCGCAGAAATTGGAACCATGAAAGTTACCGAACAAATTGATGCTTTAAAAACTCTTTCAACCAGTCCTTTCAAATATTTAATTGCTCCTAGAGTGATTGCTGGTGTTTTAATGTTGCCTTTTTTGGTACTAATTGCAGATATAATTGGTGTAATGGGCGGCTATCTTGTCAGCGTTCACTCGCTTGGCTTTTCACCCGGACCTTACATTGCTAATACTCTAAAATTTTTAGAACCAATTGATGTAATTTCTGGCTTAACAAAAGCAGCATTCTTTGGTTTAACAATCTCTTTAATGGGTTGCTATTTTGGCTATAATTCAAAAGGTGGGGCCGAAGGCGTTGGAATTGCCACAACTAACGCAGTTGTATCAGCTTCAATTATAATCTTGTTGCTGAATTTTATGATAACCAAAGTTTTTTTTGGATAATGTCTAATAGAAAAAAAATTTTTAATTTAGAAAAAGATAAAGCACATAAATTACTATCTAGAACCTATCCGATAGTACAAATTTTAGAAGAATTAAACGAAAATTTTGTCTCTAAAATTACCAAAAAACTTCCAAAAACAAAACAACCAGATCTACAATTAGACTCTGTTGAAAGTGCAATCCGTTTATTAGAAGGACGAAATAAAATCTGTACAATATCTTAAATTAAATGAATTATCGTCATATCTATCACGCAGGCAATTTTGCCGACATTTTTAAGCATGTAATTTTAACCCTTTGTTTGGAAAAATTACATGAAAAACCGACCGCTTTTTTTGCCCTAGATACTCACGCAGGAATTGGGAAATACAATTTAAATGATGAAAAATCTCTTAAAACTTCTGAAGCTGAAAGTGGAATAAAAAAGATTATAAAATATCAAAATTTCCGTCAAATTTTACCTGAAAGATTTTTAAAAATTTTGGCAAAAATTAATCACTGTGAAATTAACGAACTACCTCAAAAATTAAAAACTTACGCTGGTTCTCCTGTAATTATCAAAGATTACTTAAGAAGTGACGATAAAGCAATTTTTGCCGAATTAAATCGCGAAGACTGTATAACATTAAAACGTGCTTTTGCCGGAAATAAAAAATTTTCAATCTTAAATGAAGATGGTTTTCACCTACTAAAATCAAAACTTCCTCCTCTTGAAAAGCGCGGATTAATTGTAATTGATCCTGCTTTTGAGAAAAACCAAGATAAAATTTCTGCTGATTATGAAAAAATAATCACTCACTTACAATTTGCACAAAAACGTTTCTCACATGGAATTTATCTAATTTGGTATCCAATCATAAATAAAGAGTTAGAGCAAAAAACTTTGTCCGAATTTTATCAAAATATTAACTCGCTGTCATTTGAAAAAAAGATGCATGTTACTTTTGATATAGGAAAAAATGCTGAAAATGAAGAAAAAATGACAGCTTGTGGAATGTTTATTTTTAATGCTCCTTGGCAGTTAGACGAGAAACTAAAAGTAATTTTACCAGAAATTTTAGAAGTATTAAAAGAAGATTCAAAAGCAACATTCAATATTTCTATTACTAATTGAAATTAGCAAAATTTTCACTATCTCAAATAGACCATCCTATTGCCCTGGGCAACTAAATATTTTTTAGATAAAAATTGTAAAAAACGAAAGATGTATTGCTTATACATCTTGAGGATTTTTGCCATTTTTAGCAAAAAAGATGAAGTTAATTTTAGATAAAGTCTTCCATGTTCAATTTTACACCTAGATCAAATAAAAACTCATCATGACTTGTAATAATAACCAAGCCACTACCTTCTTTCACTTTTGTTTCGATTAGGCCTTTTAATTTTTCTTTTCCTTCTTTATCAAGATTATTGGTTGGCTCATCAAGAAGCCATATTGTTGCTGGACAACATAAAAGTTTTGCTAACATAACTCTTCTTTGCCAACCCATTGAAAGAGTTTTAATTTTTCTATCAGCAATTTCTGAGAGGTTAAAAAATGCCAAAGCTGAAGGAATTAAAATTTCACTACCCTGTAATTTAGCATAAAAATGTAAATTTTCCAAAATACTTAATTCTGGTTTCAAAAAGTTTTTAT
>VHBV01000046.1 GCA_016882165.1 Candidatus Pelagibacterales bacterium | reverse complement strand
GTAATTGACGTAATTTGCTATCGTAAATATGGACATAACGAGGGTGATGAACCACTTTACACTCAACCAGTTATGTATACCAAGTTGAAAGATCATCCAACTTTAACAACAATTTACTCACAAAAACTAATTTCAGAAGGTGTAGTTTCTCAAGCTGACTTTGACAAAATGGTGGCTGATTTTGAAGCTCATTTGTCAGACGAATTCAATAAAGCCGAAAACTTCAAACCAAAAGATGTTGACTGGTTGAAAGGTGACTGGAAATACATCAAAGACGGCGATCATTCAGTTGCAAAAACTGCCGTGGATAAAAAATCACTTAAATCTTTGATTGAAAAAGTTATAAAAACGCCAAATGATTTTAACGTAAACCCAAAAATTGCAAAACAACTTGAAGCAAGAAAAACAGTTGTAGAATCTGAAAAAGATATTGACTGGGGAACCGGTGAAGCTTTGGCTTTTGCATCACTTCTAAATGAAGGATATCCTGTTCGTATCACTGGACAAGATTCTGGTCGTGGTACTTTCTCACATCGTCACTCAATTTTGCATGATGCTAAAACCGCAGCTCGTTACAACGTGTTTACGCCTCTTGCTGAAAAAGCAAAATACGAAGTACATGACTCAGTTTTATCTGAATATGGTGTTCTTGGTTTTGAATATGGTTACTCACTTTCAGCTCCAAATTCTTTAACAATTTGGGAAGCGCAATTTGGTGATTTTTCTAACGGTGCACAAATTATTTTCGACCAATTTGTAGCATCATCTGAAGTAAAATGGTTACGCAAATCTGGTTTGGTAATGCTATTACCTCATGGTTATGAAGGACAAGGTCCAGAACACTCTTCTGCACGTCTTGAGCGTTATTTACAAGCTTGCGCTGACAACAATTTACGTGTTGTAAATATTACAAATCCTGCAAACTTCTTCCACGTGCTTCGTCGTCAAATTCACTCTAAAGATCGCAAACCTCTTGTGGTAATGTCGCCAAAATCACTTTTGCGTCACAAGCTTGCAACTTCAACTTTAGCAGAATTTTCTAATTTAACTTTCCGTCCAATAATTTCAGAAACTGCAAAACTAGTTGCGGCAGATAAAGTACGCAAAGTTGTTCTTTGTACTGGTAAAGTTTACTTCGATTTACTTGAAGCCCGCGAAGCTAAGAAAATTGATGATGTAGCTTTAATTCGTCTTGAGCAACTTTATCCATTTGCACATACAGAATTAGCTGCAGAATTGAAAAAATACAAAAATGCCGAAGTTATTTGGTGCCAAGAAGAACCAAAAAATATGGGTGCATGGAAATTTGTTGATGACTTAATCGAAAGCACTTTAGTTGAGATCAAACACAAATCAGCTCGTCCAAAATATGCTGGAAGAATTGCTTGTGCGTCACCTGCAACTGGATATGGTTCTTATCATGCTCGTGAACAAAAAGCTTTGATTGAAGACGCCTTAAAATAATTTTTAATTTTTTTTACTAACTTTAATAAAAAACTTATGACTATTGAAATTAAAGTTCCTGCATTAGGAGAATCGGTATCTGAAGCTGCAATTGCAAAACTTCATAAAAAAGTTGGCGATGCCGTAAAAGCTGATGAATTGATTGTTGAACTGGAAACTGACAAAGTAACTTTAGAAGTTAATGCTCCTTCAAATGGAGTTATTTCTGATCTTAAAGTAAAAGAAGGAGATAACGTAAAAGTTGGCGATTTAATTGCTTTGATGTCTGCTGGTGGCGCTGCTGTTGCAGTTTCTGCTTCTGTTCCAGCTCCTTCAGCTCCAGCTGTTGCAGCTTCAACACAAAATAATTCTGCCGCTGCTTTCTTATCTCCAGCGCCAAAAAAATTGGCAGCTGAAAACAATGTTGACACTTCAAAAATCAACGGTTCTGGTAAAGATGGACGCGTAACCAAAGGCGATGTTTTAGATGCAATTTCTTCTGGTTCTGCTGCTTCTGCTCCTGCTAATAAAGCTGTTGGTGCGAAACCAACTGAACGTGTAAGAATGTCTAAATTACGCCAAAAAATTGCTGAGCGTTTGAAAGAATCACAAAATACTGCTGCAATTTTGACTACTTTCAACGAAGTGGACATGACCGAAGTTATGGCTCTTCGTGCTCAATATAAAGATGTATTTGAGAAAAAACACGGAGCAAAATTGGGCTTTATGTCTTTCTTTGTGCGTGCTTGTGTTGCTGCTTTGAAAGAAATTCCTGCAGTAAATGCTGAAATTGATGGAACTGACATTATTTACAAAAACTTCTATGACATTGGAGTTGCAGTTGGATCACCTCAAGGTCTTGTTGTTCCTGTTCTTCGCGATGCTGATACTCTAAATTTAGCACAAATTGAAAAAGGAATTGCTGAGCTTGGCGTTAAAGCAAGAGATGGCAAATTAACATTACCTGACTTGGCTGGCGCCACTTTCACAATTTCAAATGGTGGTGTTTATGGTTCATTGATGTCAACTCCAATCATCAACCCTCCACAATCAGGAATTTTGGGCATGCACAAAATTCAAGAACGCCCAATGGTTATAAATGGCGAAATCAAAATTCGCCCAATGATGTATTTAGCACTTTCTTACGACCACAGAATTATTGACGGCAAAGAAGCAGTAACTTTCTTAGTTCGCATTAAAGAATTATTAGAAGATCCAAGAAGATTGGTTTTGGATTTGTAAGCTATTAAAATTTTTCTGACAAAAAATTTTAGTTTCTAAGTTGCGTTAATTTGTTTAAGAGCGGTCTTAACCAAATTAACGATTTTTTTAAACCTCGTTTATCATTTTGATAAGCGGGGTTTTTTATGATTTATATATGCTTATTCTGAGCACAAAGTTCGGTAGTAATCCCACTTCTGTTTGTAAATATCAACTACCATGCCATTTTTCTCTTGAATACCTATAATGAGTTTAAAGTAATTATTAACCGTATCAGAAGGAAATCGCTTAACATCTTCGTCTTTAGGAAAGCTATTTCTACAAAGATTCCAAGACTCCTCAGTTTCATTAAACACTTCCCGGATTAGATCAAGATCAGAGTTCTTGGCAAAATTTTTTATTCTTTCCTGAAGCAGTTTCAAACTGTTCTTAAAAGATTTTAAGGAATGATCATTTGAATTTACTGTTAAAGTGTATTTATCGCCTTTGTTGATATTGATGGTGCCAGAATTATCAATATTCTTTATGCTAGTTCCACTTTCAGCGTATTGAAATTTAAAAATACTTCCGATCTTACTCGTAAATTTGTCTGCAAATTTAATCATTATAGACCAAGCCTCTTTTTAAGTGTTTGTATCTCTACTATAAGATCGTCTGTGATGCTTTTTTGTTCTAGTATATTACCAGTCCAGCAATCAATAAAAACTTTCTCAGCCTCTTCGATAAGTAAGTAGAAGTTCTCATCCCCATTCATCTTCTGTAAAAGAAGATGAATTTCTTGGTCAGTTGGCAAGCGTTTTAAGCCAAATCTATTCTTAATGCTATTTTTTAAGTTTTCCATTTTTATATAATTTATTAATAAATAAGCTGTAAGCTCTTCTTAATACTAAGAATAAGAACATTTTTTTAAAAAACAATAAAAATTTTGAGAAAAAATCGGTGTTTTAGTTATAAAATTATACTATATTTAACAGAACGCTAATATTAACAAAGTTTTTTCACAGAAATTACCTATTGTTAATTAAATTTAATTGTTTTTAATGAATGTTGAATTTAATTATATAATTTTAATATATGTTACTAAGATTCTCTTGTGAAAATTTTCTTTCTTTTGGAGAAGGAAAGAATGCCTTCCAATTTGTCAATTTAGCTGTTAGCAAAACTAAAAGTTTGCCCAGTCATTATATCGATATTTCTGCTGAAAATTCCATTTTGCGTGGAGCTATAATTTATGGAGCCAACGCTTCTGGTAAAAGCAACTTTATTAAAGCCATTGAATTTGCCAGAAACTTGATTTTGCAACTTGATAATGTTGAAAAAGCAAACCTTGCTTCTCGTCAAAATAAATTCTTAAAAAGCAAAAAAAGCGTCTTTTCTTTTGATTTTAAAGTTGGTGAGAAAATTTATGAATATGGTTTTGCAATAACTACAAGCGAGGTTGTTTCTGAGTGGCTTAAATCAACTAATTTAAATGGCAAACGCGAAAAAACTTTATTTGAAAGAACTGGACAAAAAATTAATGATGACAAAGAAATTGCAGCAATTGTAAAAAAACAAAAAGGTGGTGATTTTTACAAATATGCCAAAAAAGCAGTTGGTGCAAATCAACTTTTTTTAGTACGCTTGAAAAATGATAGTGTTGAAGGTGAAGTAAAAGAAATTATTGGCTGGTTCAAAAAAATTGCTTTTGTTCGTGAAGTTAACCCTGTAGCTTATTTTAAGGAAAAAGAACTTCTGAAATTTGCCAATAACATTTTAACAAAAGTTGATCACCAAATTGAACAAGTTGAGCTTAAAGAAAGTGATATAATTAGAAAAGCAGAAGATATTCCAGCCGTGCCAAAAGAAATTGCAGAAAATGTTATTGGACATTTGGAAGAATTCTACAAAACCAAGAAAAAAGCCGCTTCTGTTGTAATTGGAATTCAAAATAAAAGTAGTCAACTCTACCTTAAAATTAACGAAGAAGGCGAAATTAGACAATCCGAGATTCTAATCAGAAGAAAAAATATAGATTTTCTTTTAGAACAAGAATCTGATGGAATTCGTAAAATTTTTGATTTAATTCCAATGCTTTTTGCTTCTGACTCAAGAAACTCTTCAAAGCAAGATGCTCAGAGCATTTTTATTGTTGATGAAATTGAACGCAGTCTTCATCCATTTGTTGCTAAAGAATTGATAGAAATGTTTTTTGAAAGTGGAAAAAAGTGTGAAACTCAGTTAATTTTTACAACTCATGACACAAATTTGCTTGATTTAGAATTAATGCGTAAAGACGAAATTTGGTTTTCTGAAAAAGATGAAAATTTGAATACTCATTTCACTTCTTTAGCAGAATTTAAAAATATTCGTGAAGACTTAGTTATCTCAAGAGGCTATTTACAGGGTCGCTTCGGAGGTATTCCGTTTATTAAGAAAAAAAATCTTGAGTAATGCAAAAAACACCACGCCAAAAAACCAATAAATACGCTAATCTTCGTCGAACTGAAATTAAGGATCCACGCAAATTTATTGTTCTAATTGTTGAAGGTGAAAGAACTGAAAAATTTTATTTTCAGATGATTGAAAACAAATTTTCTTATTTAGTGAAATTAGAAATAGTTGAACCTCAAGAAAAAAAATCAGCCCCAAAGCACCTTTTAAAATCAGCAATAATTAAAAAAGTGATTACAAAAGAGAAACTTTAGAACCTGATTCTTTTTGGCTTGTTTGCGATACTGACAACCACTCAGAATTGCAATCTATTTTTAGGGAAGCAAAACAAAATTAATATTGCTGTCAGTAATCCTTGTTTTGAAGTTTGGTTGTTTCTGCACTTAGGTGAAATAATCATTGAAAATGATTATGTAGAATTCTGCGATCTTAACAACAAAAAACTTCTGAAAGTAGAGAAATCAAAGGTTATTGATAGAAAATTAAGTAAAAAAATTTGCAATATTTTAGGAGAACTTCGCCAAAAAGAATCAAGATCAGGTTATGATATTTATTTAAATAGTATCGATAATGCCATTTCTCGCTCTAAAAATAATCTCAGAAAAATCAAAAAAGATAACTTATTAGTTGGTAATGAATATATTGGGCAAACTTACGTTAGTAAATTAATAAGTAAAATTTTAAACCAAAATTAATTTAGAAAATTCTTAATTCTCTAATCAAAATAACTCAAAAATTTATCAAATGTTATCAATTCTTCTAAAAGGCTTTATCATTGGTCTTTCAATTGCTATGCCAATTGGACCAATAGCAATGTTTTTAATAAGAAACACCTTGGAAAGAGGTTTTAAATTTGGTTTTGCAGTTGGTCTTGGAGCTGCATTGATCGAGGGAATTTACAGTTTTATTGCTGCAAGCGGTTTTGTAATAATTGCAAAATTTTTGGATAGTTACTTAGTTCAAATAAAAGTTGTTTCTGCATTATTGCTTATATTGCTTGGATTCTTTGAAATTTATAGTTCAAAAAAAAGTTCTAATAAAGAAATTGCAATAAAGGAAAGTGGCTTCTTAAAAACTGTTATTTTTGTTGCACTTTTTACAGCAGCTAATCCATTAACAATTGTATTTTTTACAGGAGTTTTTGCCACAATTAGTTCAAGTAATTTTAACTTTATTGGTGCAATTTTAATATCTTTAGGAGCATTTTTTGGATCTTTAGTATGGACAATATTTTTATCTAAATTAGTTGCAAAGATGCGTCATAAAATATCAACAAAGTGGATAAGAATAATCAGAATTATTTCTGGATTTGTAATTGCCTTATTTGGATTCTACGGAATTTATCAAATTATCTAGTTTTTACACTTTCTTGAGCTTGTTGCTGCAAATTTATTCCAACTGGCGCAGTAAGTGGAGCGCCAAAATTCTCAGGAACTAATACCTTTTGTTCAATATTTACTGCTGCTGACTCTTGCAAAACATTGGTTTCAACAATTTTATTAGTATTTTGCATTGTTTCTTGAACAATTTTTTCTTTAATTTCGCGCTCTTGAAAATCTTCAAGCTTTTTTCTCAAAGTATCAGTTCTTGAATAGCCTTTTGAAGGACCAAAAGCAGCAAATAACAAGGGTTCATCAAAAAAGACCATAGCATTTAATAAAAATCTAGGCATTTTCGCCAACAAAGTTCTACCACTTGATCTTCCATTTACCATAACAGCAGCGTTTTTTTGTGGCTGATTCCATGAACTAACATGACTAAATTCTTTAGGATTTGAATGAGCAACTAATCTTAGATCTTTCAAATTTTGCATCACTTCTTTTGCAGCTTCTTTTCCAACTGTTGCCTGCAAATCGCTTGGCGTAAAAAGACCTCCGGTCTTTTTCAAATCAATCATTTTATGTCTATTTTTTTCAAGATAATAAAGTGTTTTTGGTATAACATCAACTTTGCCAGTTTGCTCATCGTAAACAACACCAACATGACATTTGTTACCAATATCAACAAACTGAAATGGACGACAATTACCGTTAAAAGAAACTTCAACTAAGTTTTTATCAACAGCATCTCTTACTTCTATAACTTCATCTTGGTCACTATACCTAGGGGTTCCAATATCATCTAATGTCTTTCTAATTTTGTGACCCAAAAGCATTCTAACAATTCCATATCCAAATCCTCTGAAAACTCTGCTCTTTTGCCACCACGAGAACTTATCTTCTTGTTTATTCTTATCTTCCATAATTTTTTATTGATTAGAAAATTCTCTGCATATTTTTTTAACATGCAGTTTTTGTCTTTAGTTAATTTTAAAAATTCTAAAGAAAAAATTACTTAACTTTTTATTTCCTTATACTTCATAAGTAAAAGCGAAACAATCTTTTTCATCAACTCTTTTCTGCTTGAAGCATCGCGCCAATAAAGACCAATTATTCTTTTCGGAGCATTATCAATTTTTACATAAGTAATTTGATCGTCTTTTCTAACCGCAATTTCTGGCATCAAAGTAATTCCTGAACCATTTGCAACCATTTGTCTTAAAGTTTCCAAACTTGTAGCACGAAAATCTTGTTTTTCAAAACTACCCAACATTGAGCAAGCTTTTAAAGCCTGATTTCTCAAGCAATGACCTTCTTCAAGAAGCATCATTTCTACGTCTTTAAGTTCTTTATTACTAACTTTTTTCTTTTTTGCTAAAATATGGTTATTCGGCAATGCCAATAAAAACTCTTCGCTAAAAATTTTTGTTCCTTCCAATTCATCTTGATTAATAGGCATAGCAATAAAAGCAGCGTCAATTTCACCATTTTTTAGTTTCTGCAATAAAATTTCTGTCTTTTCTTCAACTAAAAGTATTTTCAGATCTGGAAAATTTTTTGAAATTGTACCGACAATTTGTGGAAAATAATAAGAAGCCAAAGTTGGAAAAGCACCAATTCTGAACTCTCCACTAAAAGGATCTTTAAAATTCTTGGCAATATTTTTTATTTCCTCAGCTTCACGCAAAATAAGTTCTGCTTTTTTTAAAATTTCTTTTCCAGCCTTAGTAATCAAAAAATTCTTATTTAATCTTTCAAAAATCTGCACCCCCAATTCATCTTCTAATTTTTTTATTTGCATACTTAAAGTTGGCTGGCTGACAAATACCTTTCTTGCTGCCTCATTAAAATTCTGCTCTTTAGCAACAGCAACGATATATTTAAGATCTCTAATATTCATAGATAAAACTTATTAAATTTATAAGAACAATCAATTTTCCTTATTAAAATATATTACTAAATTTCGCAACCAAGATTTGAATAAAAAATTTCAAATCATCTTTAATAACTTTTTACAGGAAAAAATATGTTAGGAATAAAAGACAAATTTCCGCAATTTAGCGGTAAAGCAGTTGTAAGCAACGATATCAATAACGCTTTTGTTGATATTAGTAACGAGACATATAAAGGAAAATGGCTAGTTATGTTTTTCTGGCCAAAAGATTTCACCTTCGTTTGTCCAACTGAAATTGCCGAATTTGGCAAACTAAATGAACAGTTCAAAGACCGCGATGCACAATTAATTGGTGCAAGCACCGATTCTGAATTTGTACACTTAGCTTGGAGAAATCAAAAAGAAGAATTGAAAAATCTTCCTTTCCCTATGTTTGCCGACATTAAGCGCGATTTAAGCTTATCACTTGGCATTCTTGATAAAGACGAAGGTGTAGCACAAAGAGCCACTTTCATCATTGATCCAGAAGGAATCATTAGATTTGCTTACGTCACCGATCTAAATGTGGGAAGAAATCCAAGTGAAGTTTTAAGAGTTTTAGATGCTCTTCAAACGGACGAACTTTGCCCATGCAATTGGAAAAAAGGTGATGAAGTTATAAAAGTTTAAAGCCTCCTTTGCAAAAGGAGGTGGCGCAAAGCGCCGGAGGATTTATTTTCGGTCGCTTACGCTCCTCGCAATTACGGAGTAGCCATTATACTGCAATATTAACCCCGTCATTGCGAAGAGCGTAAGCGACGTGGCAATCCAGAAAAAATTAATTTTCATCAACAATCATTCATAATCAAAATAAAGGAGCATTTATGCAAAATTTAGAAGAATTAAAATCAAGCATTCCAGATTACGCCAAAGACGTAAAAATCAATCTCAGCACTTTGATAAACCAAGAAAATCAAACACTCACAACCAAACAGGTTTTTGGTGCAGCTTTAGCGTCAGCTTATGCTACAAAAGAAAAAAATCTGATTAAAATTATGGAAAATGAAGTGCAAAATATTTTATCAGATGCTGAAATAAAAGCCGCAAAAATTGCCGTAACTTTAATGGCAATGAATAATATTTATTACCGCTTCTCACACATTAGCGATGATAAAGAATATTCACAAATGCCTGCAGGAATTAGAA
>VHBV01000045.1 GCA_016882165.1 Candidatus Pelagibacterales bacterium | reverse complement strand
GAGCCCGAAACTTCCTGGAGAAGACCGACACACTTGGGACGAGCATAGTTTAGGAAATATTTGGAAAATTAATGGCAAAGGCGACACCAGATATGGTGCTGGTGGTTTGTGGTAGTTTATTTTGGTATATACTATTAAAAACTGCCATTCTCAGCGAAGCGAAGGATCTCAGGAGTTCGAATTCGTCAGCCAAAAACTCCTGAGATTCTTTTTATCGCTCACAGTTAAAGTTTTTTGTGTTTGATTGAATAAAACACCAAAACTCTTCAAAATTTAAATTTGATTTTTTTTTAAACATTTGTAAACTTAAAGATATCAAAATTTTTCAATCCTTTTTTTAACTTTTTACTCTTAGAAATGCTTCCTTTTCTTGTGGTATTTTTGCCTCTTTTTGGTTTCCTTATCAGTGGATTTTTTTCACGCATTGTATCACCAAAAATCTCTCAGCATTTTGTTGATAAGATTGCACAAATATTAACAACTTCACTATTGATAGCATCAGCAATTTGTGCTGTTACAATTTTTTCTGATTTTGTAATTCGCGGGGAAGAAGCAAATCAAAACATCAAGCTTCTTACTTGGATTTCTTCTGGTACATTCAATGTTAATTGGTCTCTAAATATTGACCAACTTACAGCAATAATGCTTGTAGTCGTTACAGTTGTTTCGAGTTTAGTTCATATTTACTCAACTGCTTATATGCATGAAGATAAATCAATTGCTCGTTTCATGTCATATCTTTCACTTTTTACATTCTTCATGTTGGTTTTGGTAACTGCTGACAATTTCTTGCAACTTTTCGTTGGTTGGGAAGGTGTTGGTTTAGCTTCTTACCTTTTGATTGGTTTTTGGTTTAAAAAGCAATCAGCAAACGCCGCTGCAATTAAAGCATTTGTTGCAAATCGTGTGGGTGACTTTGGTTTAATTATTGCTATATCACTAATTTATGTAACCTTTGGAACTGTTGATTATAACTCAGTTTTTGCAAGTGTAAGTAATCATTTAAACGATCAATTTTTGTTATTTGGAACATCATTTACAAGCATTGATGTAATTTGTGTTGCACTCTTTATAGGTGCAATGGGTAAATCAGCTCAAATTGGATTACATGTTTGGCTTGCCGATGCTATGGAAGGTCCAACCCCAGTTTCTGCTCTTATTCATGCTGCAACAATGGTTACTGCCGGAGTATTCTTGGTTGTAAGATGCTCGCCAATTTTTGAGTATTCGGATGTCGCCTTGGCAATGATAACATTGGTTGGTGCAACAACTGCAATTTTTGCTGCAACAATTGCAATCACACAAAATGACATTAAAAAAGTTATCGCATATTCAACTTGTTCACAGCTTGGATATATGTTTTTTGCTTGTGGTGTTTCAGCTTACTCAGCTGCAGTATTTCACCTTGCCACACATGCTTTCTTTAAAGCTTTGCTTTTTCTTGGTGCAGGTAGTGTAATTCATGCTATGCATCATGAACAAGATATCCAAAAAATGGGTGGTATTTGGAAAAAAGTTCCAATCACTTACGTAATGTTCTGGATTGGATCTCTTGCTTTAGCTGGTTTTCCGCCATTTGCTGGTTACTATTCAAAAGACTTGATTTTAGAAGCTGCATACATGTCTCATGCTCCTTTTGCGAAACTTGCTTTTGTTCTAGGTTTAGCAGCTGCATTTTTAACAGCTTTTTATTCTTGGCGTCTTTTATTTTTAGTGTTTCATGGCAAAACTAGATCTGACAAGCATACTTTTGATCACGCTCATGAATCACCAAAAGCAATGATAATTCCTCTTTTTGTTTTAGCATTTGGATCAGTTTTTGCTGGTTTTGTTGGTGCTAAATTTTTACATATGATTTCTGCTGAACATAACTTTTTTGGTTCAGCAATATTCTTACTTCCTGAAAATAAGTCTATCTTAGAAGAGGTTCATCATGCTCCATTTTTAGTCAAAATATCTCCTTTGATAGTTGGCATTATTGCAATTTACCTATCTTATATTTTCTATCTAGTAAAAACAGATTACCCAGCAAGATTAGCTAAAAAATTTAATAGTTTGTATAAAATTTCTTTCAATAAATGGTATTTTGATGAAATTTACGAATCAGCTTTTGTTAGCCCAACCAAAAAATTAGGAACTTTTTTGTGGAAGTTTTTTGACATCAAAGTCATTGATGATTTTGGTCCAAATGGTATAGTGTTGTTATGTAAAAAAGCAGCACAAAAAGTAAGCAAAATTCAGACTGGTTACATATATAACTATGCTTTATGGATGGCTCTTGGTCTGGTTGTAATATTGATGTTTTTGTTGTCATCTTTCAAAACAATATTGGCTTCATAAAAATATGAAGAAACTGATTCCAAAAATGTTATTATTTTTAGTAACATTTTGGAATCTAGCCTCTTGCGAATTTACCAAATCAGTTTGGGAAGATGTTTATAAAGAAAAAGTAAGCCAGTTTCTAATTAGTTCAGATAGTAAAGTTATAGTTTTTTTTGGTGAAAAATATCACTATGCTTTTCCTGATAATTCAGCAAAACTACAGCAATTGTTTGATCTTGAAAGAAACAAAGTTATTCTTATCAATACTGAAAAAACAAAACTAAGAGTTCAAAACTCTCACTCAATTTCTGGTTACATATGTTTTCAAACTTATGATTATAACTTATCTCCAGAGCAGTTAGAAACATTAAATTTCCTTGGATTTAGAAAAAATGAAGAAGAATTTGTTTTTGAACTGATTTTAGAAGTTTCTGGAGAGCGCTACTTAAGTTTTGAAAATCCGAATTTATATTTTTTAATATCTCAAAATATTTACGAATTTGAAATTAAAAGGGACCAAACTAAAACAAGAGAAGCAGAAAAAATAGCTGAAACTCCTTTTGCAATATTTGGAGATAGTTTGGTAGTTATTAAAGAAGTTTTAGCATCATTTTTTAAAGAATAATTTATGGATCATAAAAAATTACGTGATTGTTTAGGCTTGTTTACTACTGGTGTTATTGTTGCTTGCGCTAAGAAAAATAATTTCTTGGCCGAAAGACTTTCTCATGCAGCTTTTTTTGAAAGCGAAGTTTTTACAAAGAAGCTTTTAAACAATAAAATTTTTGGTGAAATTTTAAAAAAAATTTTTACTGATGAGTTTTTTGGAATGACTATAAACTCTTTTTCTTCTGTATCTTTAGCTCCACCTTTAGTTTCTTTTTGTATTGATAATAGATCTAATAATTTAAAGCTTTTCAAGAAAAATGAATATTTTTCTTTGAATATATTAAGTGAAAAACAAGTTGAGCTAGCAAAAGAATTCGCGACTCCAAAGAACAGCAAAAAATGGCAAATTGAGACTTATTTTTTAGGAAAAAAAGGCAGCCCAATTTTTGAAAACTCATTATGTTTTTTTGAATGCAAGAAGCATAAAATTATTAAGGCTGGAGATCATCACATTATAATAGGTGAGGTTATTGATTTTGGCAAAATCAAAGATGACAATCCTCTGCTTTACAGCAAGTCAAAGTTCGCATTTGTCAGATTGTAATATTTTCCAATTTAATTGGAAATGTTATCTATTAATTCCTTATCTTTCATCATATCGCTTACTAGTTCGTGTAACAGGTTATTGATATTTTTTTCATCTGTTGCAGAAAGTGAAGAAATGAAATGCTTGTTTTTAAATTCTAAGGTATAATTTTTGCTAAACTCCTTGTTTTTTCCACTGCTGTCTTTTATATCAACTCTTATAACTCCTTTAGCTTCAGATGTTCCAATTGGAAAACCACGTTGCGCTTTGTAAACTAATGTTTTAATTCTGACTTCAACAATTTTATCATTTCCTTCTATAAAACCTTGATTTACCAAGTTATCTTTAATTTTGTACTTTAGAATATCTGCAAGATTTTGTTCTGAAAAAACATTAACTCTTGTTTGACCAAACTTCTTTTTTCCTAAAATTTTCTTATTATGTCTTTCATCAGAAACTCTTAAATCAAAGGTTTTTTTTTCAATTGAGTTACTCTTATTTTCGTTTTCGACATCAAAATTAAAAACAATTTTTTGGTTTTTATATGAGCAAGAAACACTTGCAAGAAGGACCAAGATCAGCAGTAGTTTTTTCATTGTAATTTTTTATTTGATAGGTTTTGCAAATTTTTTAAGAAATAAATATTAAATTCTAACAATACCTAATGTCAAAGAAATAATAGCTCGATATTTTTAGTATTAATTATCCATTGTAGGATTAATTTTTTAGTCATAGACTAACCACTCTGTAATCGCGAGGGAAGAAACTTGCGAAATGTGGCGATCTATTTTTATGCTTTTGGTTCATTATAATGTAAAGAGATTGCTACACTTTTCTTGCAAAAAGCTCGCAATGACAAGTTTGGTTCTAATAAAATAATCAGTTAATCCATAAACGAGATAATTCCCAATTATAGATTACAATTAAAATTGACAAAAAAATTATTAAGTTGATAATTCTAGTTCTTCCTCATTTTTGATGTGAAGCCCTTTTGAAAAAATCCAAATTTATCAGAAAAAACTTTTTCTAAGTTCATCTGCTTGGTGTTTTTTAAAAATTTTTCAGGGAAAATTTCTAAGTAAAAAATACAAAGAAAAATCCTGCAAAACCTTGGGAATATTAATTACAAAAGTAGTCTTATCATGACAAAAAGAATTAACGCAAAAAAGAAATTCAGCAGAAAATTAGGCGCAAGTCTTTGGGGACAAGCTAAAGATCCTTTCGCTAAAAGAAATTATAAACCAGGACAACATGGTGCTGCTCCTAAAGGAAGAACAAGTGATTATGGTAATCAGCTTCGCGCTAAACAAAGAATGAAATTCTACTATGGTAACATTTCTGAGAAACAGTTCTTCAACCTTTTCCAATTAGCAAGTAAATCAAAAGGTGACGTGAGCGAAAACTTCGTAGCACTTCTTGAAAGCAGACTTGATGCTGTTATTTATCGCGCTAACTTTGTTCCAACAGTTTTTGCGGCAAGACAATTTGTTAACCACAAACATGTAACTGTTAATGGACAAGTTGTTAACATTCCTTCTTACAGAGTTAAAATTGGAGATGTTGTACAAGTTAGAGAAAGATCTCGTAAATTGACAATTGTTATGGAATCTTTGCAAAAAATGGAAAGAGATATTCCAAGCTATTTGCAACTTGATAAAGATGCTTTCAGCATTAAATTGACTGAAAAACCAGCTTTTGCTGAAGTTCCTTATCCTGTTGAAATGCAACCACATTTCATTACAGAGTTTTACTCAAGATAGTTGGGTAGAACAAAAAATAAAAAATCCGTCTTTGTTTTTTCAAGGACGGATTTTTTTTTGTCTTTTTTACGGCAGAAAGTGAAATACAAATAAAGTAAATTAGGTAAATATATTGTTTTAACACATTTAATCCTGAGCAAAGCTAGAGATCTCATCACTTATTTATAGATTCTTAGCTTTATTAATGATGAAACTTGTTGTATAATTGCCTTGAAAATAGCTTATGTTGTAAGATGCTTAGCTATCTCGCAGAATTGTTCAATTGTAAGATTTTCTGCTCTTAATTGAGGGTTAATTTTTGTTTTTTGTAGAATTTGTTCTACATCACTAAAAACTGATTTTAAAGATGATCTAATCATTTTCCTTCTTTGGTTAAATGCTGCTGCAACAACTTTTTCTAGTTTGGAAAAATCTACGTCAGAAATTGGTTTTTCTTTTGGAATAATTTCAACAATTGCTGATGTGACTTTTGGCGGAGGAGTGAAAACTGTTTTATTAACAGTAAAAACCATTCTTGTATCGCATAAGAAATTAATCATTACTGCTAATCTTCCATAATGATTATCTCCTACTTTTGCTGTAATTCTTTCTACCACCTCTTTTTGTAACATTAAATGCATTGAAGATATGTTATTTGATATCTTTAACCATTTAAAGATTAGAACGGTTCCAATATTATAAGGTAAATTTGCTATAATTTTAAATTTTCTATCACCAAATAAATCTCTTTCATTAATTTCTAAAGCATCAGCTGAAACAATATTTAAGTTTTCACCATAAAATAATTTAAGCTCTTGTAAAGCTTCAATACATCTTTCATCGCGCTCAATCGCATACAGTTTTTTTGGTTTTGAGTCAAGTATTGATCTTGTTAAGCTTCCTGGTCCTGGACCTATTTCAAGAACTTCAAATTCTTCTAAATTACCTGCAGATTTAACAATCTTATCAGTAAAATTCTTATCAAGAATAAAATTTTGTCCTAGTGATTTTTTAGCATTTAGCTGATATTTTTTGATAATTTCTGAAGTGGAGAGAAGGGGCATTAAACAAATTATTGTTATTTGTTAAATAGATTTTGAGAAGAGAGTTTTTGTCTTCATCATAGTGATCACAAAGTGGCATTAATAAGTTATAAAAATTTAAGTTAATATAACTAAGTTTAATGCCACTTTATGTCCTAATTTCTGAAAAAAGAATATTAAAGAACTTTTTCAGCTTCTACAAATTTATGACCCAAAGCTTCTGAAACAGCTTTATAAGTAACTTTACCGTCAATTACATTTAAACCATTACGTAGATTTTTGTCATCAAGTAGAGCTCTTCTATATCCTTTATTTGCTAAAGCTAGAGTGAAAGGAAGAGTTGAGTTTTCTAATGCTTGAGTTGAAGTTCTAGCAACTGCTCCTGGCATATTGGTCACGCAATAATGAACAACTCCATCTGTGACATAAGTTGGATTGCTATGAGAAGTTGGTTTAGAAGTTTCAAAACATCCACCTTGGTCAATTGAAATATCAACCATAACTGAACCTTTTTTCATTTTTTTCACCATCTGTTTGGTGATTAGTTTTGGGGCAGCAGCACCTGGAATTAGAACTGCACCAACAACTAAGTCAGATTCAACAACATTTTTTTCAATATTTTCAAGTGATGCATAAATTACGTTAGCAGTGTTGCCGAAAATGTCACATAGGTAACGTATTCTTGGTAAAGATTTATCAAGAATTGTTACATCAGCACCCATTCCAACTGCAACTTTTGCAGCATTAGTTCCTGAAACACCACCGCCAAGAACTGTTACTTTAGAACGGTTTACACCAGGAACACCACCAAGAAGAACGCCACGTCCACCTTGAGATTTTTCTAATGCTTTAGCACCTGCCTGAATTGACAATTTGCCGGCAACTTCAGACATTGGAGCAAGAAGTGGTAAAGAACCATCATTTGCACTTACTGTTTCAAAAGCAATAGCAATTGCTCCAGATTTGATTAGAAGTTTAGTTAATTCTGGTTCTGCAGCTAGATGTAGATAAGAGAAGATTACTTGACCTTTTCTAATCATTTTGCATTCAGCTTTTTGAGGTTCTTTAACCTTTAAAATCATTTCAGCTTTTTCATAAACGTCAGCTGCAGTTGCAACAATTTTTGCACCCGCTGCAACATACTGAGAATCAGAAAAGTCAATTGCGGAACCAGCATCTTTTTGAACAATAACTTTATGTCCAGCGTTAACTAGTTCTCTAACGCCAGCTGGGGTCGCGCCCACTCTATATTCGTGATCTTTAATTTCTTTTGGAATGCCAATTAGCATAAGTCTCCTTAAAATTTTATTGTTTTAAAAGTTAAAAAATCCCAAGAAAAGTTTAGCACTTTTTTAAGACAAAACTCGTATTTTACTGAGTTTTAATTTGTGAAATTTTTATGATGTTACTTTCTTTCGATGTCAAACTTGGATAGGTCTCATAATTGAAGCTAAACTGTTTTTTTGCAAGTTCTAATTCTTGATTTAGGTTTTTTCCCTTTAAAAATAAGCAAAAGCCATCTTTTTTAAGAAACTTTGTACTATAAGATATCAGCTTATCAAGTGAGGCCAAGGCTCGCGATGTTATACAATCAAACTCAGAAACGTTAAGTTCTTCTAATTTAGATTGATGAATAAAAACACGGTTTTGAGAAAATAGTTTGGCTTTTCTTAGAAAA
The DNA here is from genome assembly GCA_016882165.1 of Candidatus Pelagibacterales bacterium. Lineage (GTDB taxonomy): Bacteria > Pseudomonadota > Alphaproteobacteria > Rickettsiales > UBA1997 > UBA2645. Next base: position 1,558 of record VHBV01000045.1, on the reverse strand, counting down.
TCGCATTTGCGGAATGCTTTTTCTACAAGATGAATTTCTTTTAGACCCAGAATTGACAAAACCATTCCTGGAAAACCAGCCCCAGTTCCAAAATCAGCAAATCTAGCATTTTTATTTTCTATAAAACGAAGAATTTGAGCACTGTCTAAAATGTGACGATTCCAAAGCTCATCAATTGTTGATTTGCCGATAAAGTTAAATTTTTGGTTTTCTTGAAGAAGAAATAAAACAAATTCTTCCAAGTTTTTTATTTGTGAATCAGTAAGATTATGAAATTTTTTTATTTCGTTTAAAGAAGATTCTTTTTTTATTTCAAAACTCATTTTAATTTTAGAACTCCTAAGAAAAATTATTTTTTTAATTTTAAACCAAACACGTAAAAATTACTCGTACTTACTTATTAATGCAAGATTTTAGAGTATATGTAAATAGTGCTTCTTCTTGTGCGGCGTTTCTGTATTTATAAGCGATAAAGTACTAAAAAATTTTCTTACAGTTTTAAAGATGGGATTTGGTTTTATCAATAAAAATCACGCAATTTGGGGCAAAAATAAAGATAATTGATGACAATTATGGAGCATAATCTAAAAATGCCAGAAAACATCAAAATATATAGTTTTTCGAAAATTTTTCTCAATTTTTCTCAATAATAACATGAAAATCTCTTCAAAAGTTAAAAAAATTCTTTCTTGTTACGAAAGCGACAACGCTGGAACAAAAACAAATTTAGCACGTATTTTAATGCATGGTAAACTTGGTGGAACCGGTAAAATGGTTATCTTGCCAGTAGACCAAGGTTTTGAACATGGACCAGACAGAAGCTTTGCTGTAAACCCAGACGCTTATGATCCACATTATCATTTTCAATTAGCAGTTGATGCTGGATTGAACGCTTATGCTGCACCTCTTGGAATGATTGAGGCTGGAGCTGACAGTTTTGCCGGTGCAATACCAACAATTCTGAAAGTTAATTCATCTAACTCACTACATAATGGTGGAACTGCGCCATCTCAAGCTACAACTGCTTCTGTGAAAGATGCTTTGCGTTTGGGTTGTTCTGCAATTGGTTTCACAATTTATCCTGGTTCTGACGCTGCTTTTGATATGTTCGAAGAAATCAGAGAAATGGCTGAAGAAGCTAAAGCTCATGGTTTAGCAGTCGTTATTTGGTCTTACCCAAGAGGTGGAGATTTATCAAAAATTGGTGAAACTGCTATGGATATTTGTGCTTATGCAGCTCATATTGCTGCTTTGCTTGGAGCTCATATTATCAAAGTTAAACCTCCAACTCAAGCTTTGGAAAACTTGGAAGCGGTAAAAGTTTACGAAAAAGTAAAAATTCCCGTTGCAACTTTGGAACAAAGAATTGCTCATGTTATGAAAGCAACTTTCAATAACAGAAGAATAGTTGTTTTCTCTGGTGGAAATGCTAAAGGTGAACAAGATATCTATAACGAAATTCGTGATCTTTACAAAGGTGGAGCACATGGTTCAATTATTGGTCGTAATACATTCCAAAGACCAAGAGAAGAAGCTTTAGCTATGCTTGATAATATCA
>VHBV01000044.1 GCA_016882165.1 Candidatus Pelagibacterales bacterium | reverse complement strand
TAGATATCTCACTATATTCCTTGCTTTCTTTCAAGCAATGGGAGTTTATTATGCTTTTACGGCTGAGGGTAGAAACATTTTTATTTCTGATTCTCCTATATTTCTGTGGACAACTTGCGTTAGTCTTGTAGGTGGTACAGTAATGCTTATGTGGTTTGGAGAAAGAATTACTACTTCAGGAATTGGTAATGGTATTTCTCTAATAATATTCGTTGGTATAGTTTCTTCACTTCCGGCGACTGTAATAGAAGTTTTTTCATCGGCTAGAAATGGAACTCATTCTTGGTTGACTGTTATGGCGTTTTTTGCGATTTTTGCGGCTTTCCTGATGTTTGTTTGTTTTGTTGAAAAAACTCACAAACGTATAAAGATACAGTATCCAAATGGTGCTATGATGAAAGCTGCTGGTATGAACGATTCTTCGTTTTTGCCTCTGAAGTTAAATATTGCCGGAGTTATTCCTCCAATCTTTGCTAGCTCAATTTTAATGTTCCCTGCTGCCTTGGTGCAGTTTACCGGAACTGATGCCGACTTTCTAATATCTATGCTAAGAAGAGGAAGTGGTTTGTACTTAATACTTTTCTCATCACTAATATTGTTTTTCTGTTATTTTTATTCTTCGATTATATTTAATACTGAAGATGTGGCGAATAATTTAAAAAAGAGTAATTGTTTTATTCTCGGAATAAGGCCGGGAGCCAATACTTCTTCTTACTTAGACAAAGTTGTTTCACGTCTTACACTGATAGGTGCCTTTTATCTGATATTTGTATGCATAGTTCCAGAAATATTAGTTGTGAATTATTCAATACCTCTTCACATAGGGGGAACAGGTATTTTGATTATGGTCAACGTAGTGTTGGACTTAATTAACCAAGTTCAATCTCATTTGTTTGCTACAAAATACGGCTCTATGAACAAAAAGAGAAGGGTTAGGGTAAGGAGATAAATGATAAATATAATTTTTTTAGGACCTCCAGGATCAGGAAAAGGAACTCAAGCTGCAGACCTTGCAAAATTTCTGTCTATTCCTACCATATCCACTGGTGAAGCGCTGAGAAGAGAAGTTGAAGCTCAAAGCGAAATAGGAATTATGGCGAAAGATTATATGAACTCGGGTAAGCTTGTTCCTGATGATGTAGTTGTGAATATCATAAAAAACAGAATATCAAATTCTGATTGCAACAATGGATTTATAGTTGATGGTTTTCCAAGAAACTTAAGTCAAGCTATTGTTTTTGATAAAATGATGGGCACACTTGATAGAAGTGTAAATGCGGCAATTAACTTTACTGCTGATGATGAAACTTTGGTAAAAAGAATTTCCGGTCGTTTTTCTTGCAAGAATTGCGGAGCGGTTTATAACTCTTATTTCAAACCTACTGAAAAAACAGGGGTTTGTGATAATTGTAAATCTGATCAATTTCAAAGTAGAAGCGATGATAACGAAGTCACTGTAAGAGAGAGGCTGAAAGTTTATCAAAACTCTGCTGAAGACCTGATTGGATATTATGAAAAAAAGAACTTGATTTATTCAGTTGACGCATTAAAAAGCGTCCCCTTCATTTTTGAAGAGCTGAAAAAAATAGTTCAAGAACTTCAAAAGTAGTTTAATTAACAATTAATAAAGAGGGCTTCACTTTGGCTAGGATTGCTGGTGTAAATATTCCGAAAGAAAAAAGATTTGTTATATCTTTAACATATATTTACGGTATTGGTAGAACAACTGCAGATAAAATTTGCAAAAAATTAAAAATCGATGCTGCTCTAAGAACGCATCAAATTACTGAAGATAAGCTAGCTCAAGTCAGAGCCTTGCTTGAAAAGGAACATCCTGTTCTTGAAGGTGATTTGAGAAGAAAGATCTCCTCCAATATTAAAAGATTGGTTGATCTTGGTTGCTACAAAGGTATTAGACACGTTAAAAAACTTCCTGTAAGAGGTCAAAGAACTCATACGAACGCTAGAACTCGTAAAGGACGTGGCGTTGCTATTGCGGGCAAGAAAAAAGTTGCTAAATAATTCTCAAAAATAAGCTAATTAATTATGACTAAGTATAGCGGTAAAAAAACTGGTAATAAAAAAAAGAAAAACATTTTAAACGGCGTTGTGCATGTTTATGCAAGCTTTAATAACACCATTATTTCCATTACAGATTTACAAGGGAATATCATTTGTTGGTCTTCAGCTGGTAAGCATGGTTTTAGAGGTTCTAGAAAGGCAACTCCTTACGCTGCTCAAATTGCAACTCAAAATGCTGTTGATGTAGCAAAAGAATCAGGATTACAAAATGTTACTGTTGAGATTAAAGGTCCAGGAGTAGGAAGAGAAGCTTCACTTCGTGCAATTCAGGCTGCAGGACTTAACGTTAGTTCAATAACAGATAGAACTTATCATCCACACAATGGATGCAGACCTGCAAAAAGAAGAAGAGTTTAGTTTATCTTCTTTACAAACTCTGTTTTGAGCAGAGTATAAAAAATTATCAAAATTTATTAAAGCTCTAAATTTCTAAAAATATGGCGATCTTAAAAGAAAGTTGGCAGTTACTTACAAAACCAGGTTCTGTAGTTGTTAAAGAAGGTTATGACAATGTAACTAAATCAGTTATCGTTATGGAGCCTTTTGAAAGAGGTTTTGGTAACACAATGGGCAACGCTCTAAGAAGAGTTTTATTATCTTCAGTTGCTGGTTTTGCTGTTACTTCTATTAAAATTGATGGAGTCCTTCACGAATACAGCTCGGTTGAAGGTGTAAAAGAAGATGTTATTGATATCATTATGAATATCAAGTCTCTAGCAATTACAAAAGGTGACTCTTCTCCATGTGTTATAAGGCTTTCAGCAAATAAGCCTGGTCCAGTCTATGCTGGTTCAATTGAAGTTCCTGCTGGAGTCGAGATCAGTAATAAAGATTTGGTAATTTGTCACTTAAACAAAGGTGCTAAAATTGACATTCAAATGAACGTTGAGTGTGGGAAAGGTTACGTTGCTGCAGAACAAATCAATAATGATCGTGGTGTAGGTACAGTAATGATTGATGCCATCTTCAGTCCAGTTAAAAAAGTATCATATAAAGTTGAAAATGCTCGTGTAGGACAGATAACAGATTACGATAAATTAATTCTGGAAATAGATACTAACGGTGCAATAACTCCTCAAGATGCTTTGGGAGTGGCTGCTAAAATTTTACAAGAACAGCTACAAGTTTTTGTTAATTTTGATGCTAGCAAATTAGAAACACCTTCTAGAAAAGAAATTGATATTGAGCCTGAATTCAACAAAAACCTATTAAAAACTATTGATGAGTTAGAACTTTCTGTTCGTTCATACAATTGTTTGAAAAATGAGAACATCATTTACGTTGGAGACTTAGTTTCAAGATCTGAAGCTGAAATGTTGAAAACTGCTAATTTTGGAAGAAAGTCTTTAAATGAACTAAAAGAAAATTTAAAGGCTATGAATCTTAGCTTTGGTATGAAAATTCCAAACTGGCCTCCAAAAAACCTAGATGATCTTTTAAAAGTTAAAAACAAAGAGTTTTAAGATATAGTTAGTAAAAGAAATTATAATAGCTTTATAATTATCTTTTAAAAAACCTTGCTATAGAAAATTAAAAACAAGATTTAATAGAGTCTAAAAAAATTATAATTTTTAAGAGCAAAAGATCTTAAAAATTATGTTTAAAAATAATCGGTAAATAAAATGAAACACGCAATTAAAGGTAGAAAATTAAGCAGAAATAGTGCTCATAGAAAAGCTTTATTCCGTAATTTAGCAATTGCTCTTATTCAACATGGATTGATCAAAACAACTTTGCCTAAGGCAAAAGATTTGAGACCATTTGTTGAAAAAGTCATTACTTTAGCAAAAAAAGATACTTTGGCAAATCGTCGTCTTGTAGTATCTATTCTTGGAAATCAATCAATAGCTGAAAAGCTTTTCAAAGAAATAGGTCCAAGAGTTGCGTCAAGAAATGGCGGATACACAAGAATTCTTAAATATGGCTTTAGAACAGGAGATAAAGCTCCAATGGCTGTAATGGAAATTATTGACAGAGTTGCAACACCTGTTGTTGAAGTGGAAAAAGAAGCTAAAGCAGCTTAATTTAAATTCTAAAGGAGAAAAATGACAAATTTAATTTCAAATTTTGCGCAAGAGCAAGTTAAAAAAATTAAAGAAGCAAGAGGCACAGAACTACCATCTTTTAAAGTTGGTGATACAGTGAGTGTTAAGTATAAAATTACTGAAGGAACAACTACAAGAATTCAGGCTTTTAACGGTATTGTAATTGCTAGAACTAAAGACTTCTCTAATTATTCTGCAACTTTCACAGTCAGAAAAATTAGTAGTGGTGTAGGCGTTGAAAGAAAATTTACAGTTTACTCGCCTTTGCTTGCTGGAGTTGAAGTTTTAAAACAAGGTGTTGTTCGCAGAGCAAAACTTTATTACTTAAGAAAATTAACTGGTAAAGCTTCAAGAATTAAAGAAAAGATGGATTTTGATTACGCAAGCAACAATGAATCAAATTCTTAATATAATAAGGCTTTTTAATTTAAAAAAAGGCAGTTCAATCGTGAGATTGCTGCCTTTTTTTGTTTTTTTAGTTTCTTGTGAAGGTGATTTGTCTCGTTACGGCAAAGTTGAGAGAAGCGCTGCTAAAAGTGGTGACTATTTTATATTTTCGGTGAGCGAAGAGTACAATAAATCTTACCCAAATTCTGAGCCAGATGTTCAAAATCCTAAAATTACAAAGGCTGAAAACAAACTTTTGACCAAACTTTTGCAAAAAAAAGGTTATTGTATCTCTGAAGATGGAGATGCGAAATTCAAAATAACTTCAAAACAAGAAAAAGTTTTTGATATGACTTTCGCTCATTTGATTGAGCAACATTATAATGCCAGACCAATAACACCTGTTATTTATTACGGTAGATGTTTTGACGAAAAAGCTATAAAAAAGCAGATAAGACGTGATTTTGAAGTGATTAAAAAAGAAGTTGTAGAATAATTTGAAGTAATTCTGATGTTGTCTAAAGTAAAAGTATCTTGTCTAAAACATATCAACTTATTATAGAAAATCTGAGTTTAGTTTCAGTTATTAAATTTAATAATTTTTATTAAAAAAAAGTTGTGCTATTGAAAATAATTTTTAAAGTTCAAAAATATTAAATTCCTCTAAGTTAACTATATTTTTTTAGTAATATGATCATTGGCGATCTTCTTTCTACAGCTGCTTTTAGAAGCGTTATTCTCCTTATTTCTACTACTTTCTCAATTTTGTTTGTAATGTTGCTGTTGAACATTGTTACAGTTGATGAAGTTGTGACTATTCTGAAGTTATCTCCTGAGGCTGCTAACGCTTTTAAATTAATAGTTTCAAGAGTTCAGGAAGTTTCTTCAAGTGTTATAGATATTTTGTCTCAACTTTTGACTAAACTATTCAGCTGGGCTGGATTAGAGGTTGATTTAAGCAAAATACATGTTGATGTTGGTCAAACAGGATCTGCTCCTACTCCAGTTGTTCCTGCGCCAAACGCTCCTGCAGCAGGTAATTAATAAAATTGGTTAAATTGTGTTTAATCTTATTAGATTATTTTTATTACTAGTTGTTTTTTGCATTCTATATCCTGTATTTCGTAATCGCTCTATATATTACTTTTTGCGCTTTTCTGGACCATCCTTTATAAAGTTGGGCCAAATTTTATCGGTCAGACCTGACTTGGTTGGAGATAATTTGGCTAAAACTCTCTCATCATTTCAAGATTCATTGCCAGCTTTTTCTGAAAAAGAAGTGCAAAAAGTTTTAAATTCAGAATATGTTGATTTCACAAAAATATTCGCAGAATTCGATTTTAAAGCAATTTCAGCTGCTTCAATTGCACAAGTTCACAAAGCAATGACTTTTGATGGAAAACGCGTAGCAGTGAAAATTTTACGCCCTAGAATCGATAAAATTGTATTGCGTGATATTGGTTCATTAAAAATTATCATAAAAATTATTGGAGTATTTTCTAAATTTTTGGCGAAAAGTTTATCTGATATTGCTTTATTATTAGAGGAACTTGCTAAAAGTGAATTGGATTTGTTACAAGAAGCAGCAAATGCTTCAAAGTTGAAAGAAGATCTGAGAAATGTAAAAGGTTTTTATGTTCCAGAAATATTTTGGAAATTTTCTACTAAGAAAGTTTTGGTTTTAGAATTTATAGATGGTATTTCTTTTTCAAACCAAAAAGCCATTTCAGAAAGTCAATTTGATAAGAAAAAAATAGCTGAGAATTTTGTTGTTAGCTATTTTACGCAAGTTTATGGAAACGGTTTTTTCCACGCTGACATGCATCCAGGAAATTTGTTTTTAATGAAAAATGGAGATGTTGCGGTTGTGGATTTCGGAATTATGGGCATGATCGATAAAAAAACGAGAATTGCAGTTGCTGAAATTTTAATTGGTTTTTTGAATAAAGATTACAAAAAAGTTGCACAAATTCATATAGAAGCTGGTTTAGTGCCAAAAGATGTGAATGTTGATTCCTTATCGTTATCTTGTCGTAAAATTGGAGAAACAATTGTTGGAGCCAATGTAAGAGATATTTCTTTGGCCAGTTTGTTGGAGAATTTAATTACAATGACTCGTGATTATAAAATGGTTACTAAACCTGAGTTATTATTACTTCAAAAAACTTTGCTTTTAGTTGAAGGTGTTGGAGTGGCATTGGATAAAGATCTGAATATATGGCAAATTGCGAAGCCTTGGGTAAAAGAATGGGCAAAAAATAATATTGGGTTTGATGCCAAAATTAGAGATGCATTAGTTGATCTATTCGGTTTGGTAAAAGGTTTATTGCGTTCAAATTGATTCTGAGTTGTTTAAAAATAGTAAACTAAAGACAAGATTCTTGCAACTTGTATATTTCTGGACAGTATTTCTTATTTTAACTAGTGATTTTATGAGTTCTAATGAGTGATAAAAATAATTAGATAACAGTGTCTATGAACTTTTGCAAGAATAAGTAGTTTTATGAGGTTTATTTATGTTTCACGTAAAGTCAAAAGATGACTATAATAAACAATATAATTTAGCAATTAGAGATGTTGATGGATTTTGGGGTGAGGTTGCTAAAAATTTTAGCTGGTTTAAAGAATGGGAAAAAGTTTCAAATTGTGACCTAGAAAAAGCGCAAATTGAGTGGTTTGTGGGCGGAAAAACCAATATTTCTTACAACTGTTTAGATCGTCATTTAGATAAGTTTGGTGATAAGGTAGCCATAATTTGGGAAGCAAATGATCCTAAAAGTGAGAGTAAAAAAATAACATATAAAGAGTTGTATCAAGAAGTTTGCAGATTTTCAAATATGTTGAAAGCTGAGTCGGTGAAAAAAGGTGATAGAGTTGTGATATACATGCCTATGATTCCAGAAGCTTTATTTGCTATGCTTGCTTGTGCAAGAATTGGTGCAATACATTGTGTGGTTTTTGCTGGATTTTCTTCTCAAGCTTTATTTGGAAGAATTAAAGATAGTGAAGCAAAAGTAGTTATTACTTCTGACTTACTTTTACGTGGTGATAAAAAAATTAACTTACTACAAATTGTTAACGAGGCTGTGAAAGATTGTGAATTTGTGGAGTCAATAATTGTTTATAAGCGTCTTGAAACTGAGTTTGAAACTATCAAGTCTCTCAAATATTTAATTTGGCAAGATGAAGTCAGAAAATATTCTAATCAACATAAAGCTGAAATTTGTGATTCAGAAGATCCTTTATTTATTCTCTACACTTCTGGTTCAACTGGAAAACCAAAAGGAATTTTGCATACAAATGCTGGTTACATGGTTTATGGGGCATATTCCTTTAAAAATGTTTTTCAATATCAAGAAGATGATGTGCATTTTTGTACCGCGGATATTGGTTGGATTACTGGTCATAGTTATTTAGTTTATGGACCTCTTTTAAATGCAGCAACCACTGTGATGTTTGAAGGAATTCCATCTTATCCAAATCATTCAAGATTTTGGCAGATTATTGAAAAATATAAAATAAATATTTTTTATACTGCCCCTACAGCAATAAGGGCATTAATTCAAAAAGGCGATGAATTTGTAAAAGGTTTTGATTTGTCATCTTTAAAAACTTTGGGAACAGTTGGAGAGCCAATTAATGAAGAAGCCTGGCAATGGTTTTTTGATAAGATTGGTAACAAAAAGTGTCCAATTGTTGATACTTGGTGGCAAACTGAAACAGGAGGAATTCTAATTTCATCAATGGCGAGAGTTTTTGATAGTAAGCCAGCTTTCGCGGGATTGCCTTTGCCAGGAGTTGTGCCAGTTTTATTAAATGATATGGGTAATGAAATTGTAGAAAGTAATAAAGTTGGAAATTTATCTTTCAAACAAGCTTGGCCTTCTATGGCTAGAGGAATTTGGGGTGATAAAAATAAGTTTTTTACAACTTATTATGAACAATTTACAGGAAACTATTGTGCAGGAGATGGAGCATTGCGAAATGAAGATGGATTATTTAGAATTATTGGTAGAACAGATGATGTTATAAAAGTTTCTGGACATAGACTTGGAACAGCTGAAATTGAAGAGGCAATTAATTCTCATAAGTTTGTTTCAGAATCGGCAGTTGTTGGAGTTCCTCATGAGATAAAAGGCGAATGTATTTATGCTTTTTTAATTGTTAAAAACATAGATGTTAATTTGGAAAAAGAAGTTTCTGAAATTGTTGTAAAGCAAATTGGTGCAATTGCTCGACCTGAAAAAATTTATGTGGTTTTGGATTTGCCAAAAACTCGTTCTGGTAAAATTATGCGTAGAATTTTAAAGAAAATAGTTAATGGTGAAAAAGATTATGGAGATATTTCAACCTTGCTGAATCCAGAAGCAATCGATTCTTTATCTAAAGTGGTTGGGCGCTTTTAGTTTTGGATATTCGTAAAATAGATTATGATTAATAAAATCTGACAGTTTTCGATCTTGATAAAAAAAGTCTATTCTGTAATTCTAGCAAAAAATATGCTAATCAAAATAATTCAATAAATGCAACTTACTTTATTTAAAGCAAAAATTCATCGTGCTACAGTTACAATGGCTGATCTTAATTATGAAGGTTCAATTTCAATTGACACTGATTTGCTTGCTGAATCGGGAATTTTAGTTCATGAGAAAGTTGATGTTTTAAATATAAATAATGGAGAGCGTTTTACAACTTACGTAATTCCTGCTAAAGCTGGCTCGGGTGCAATACAGGTTAATGGCGCGGCTGCAAGAAAAGTTCAGGTTGGAGATCAGGTTATTATCATTGCTTACGCTTCAATGAGTGAAGATGAAGCAAAGAGCTATCAACCAAAAGTGGTCTTGGTTGATGCAAAAAATTGTTCTCTTAAAAAGTAAGATTTTTGTAAAAACAACCACTTGATCTGACAGGCAGTGCAATTTCAAGCATTAATTTTTTTAATGATTTTCAATTGAATTTATAACTGAATTTTCATTATCAAAATTATTGTTTTTGTTGTCAAAAAGATTTGATAAATTTTTCTCTTTGGCAATTTTTTTACTATCCAAGAAGAT
>VHBV01000043.1 GCA_016882165.1 Candidatus Pelagibacterales bacterium | reverse complement strand
ATGCCTTACTGGAGTGATCGTTTAAGCGATGAAACTATAAAACAACTAGCAATATATGTTTACTCACTTGGTGGTGGAGAATAAATAAAAAACAAATTTCTAAAATTTTATAATTGCAACTACTATCACCTAGTAATTGCAATTAGTTTTTTCTTATATCAAGCGTAATAACAGCTTATTATTAAAGCTTCAAAATCGTGACAAAAAAGACTTTGTTAAAAAAATTAAATTATGCTTATCGGTTTTGATTCTTTAAAAATTAATCTTCTTAATTCTCATAAAAACCACAAGTTGCACCATGCTATATTAATTCATGGAAAAAAAGGCATTGGAAAATCAACTTTTATCAAAGAATTGGTTCAAGATTTACTAGAAACTAAAAACCAAAACCACCCAGACTTACTTTTAATTGAAAAAGATGATGGGAAAAAAGAAATTTCAGTAGAAAAGATAAGAAAAATTGCTGAATTCTCAAATCAAACATCAGCTATTTCTAGATATAAATTCATCGTAATAGATTCTGCAGACGAGCTTAATAAATCATCTTCCAACGCTCTTCTAAAAATTCTTGAAGAACCACACAACAACAACTTTCTAATTCTGATATCTCATAATCCAAATAAAGTTCTTGCAACAATTAGGTCACGTTGTCAGGAACTAAAAGTGCCAGATTTAAGCTTTGAAGAATTCAAAAAAATCTTACAAAAAAACTATCCTAATATTTCAGAAGATGAATTATTATTTTTATCAGAAATTTGCGATAATTCTCCAGCAAAAGCAATTTCAAACCAAGAGGAACTGATAGAAATCTATCAAAATTTTCTAGAATCTTTAGAAAATAAAAAAATTGACAACAATCTATACAAAAAAGTCTCTGACAAAAATTTCTCCTTTGAAGTTATAGAAGAAATTATTTTGTTCTTCTTAAATCGTTTACTAAAATTTTTTAGTGGTTTTGAAGTTGATTTTTACTTTAATGAAAAAGAAGTGTTTCTCTACTTAAAGAATAACATTAGTTTTGCAAATCTTTTAGATTTAGAAGAAAAAATAAAAATTTTATTACAAAAGAATAAGTCATTAAATTTAGATAAAAAACTTACCTTGATCAATGTTTTCAACCTAATTTCTTTCTCTCATGACTAAATTATATCGTGCAATAGGTTTAATGAGTGGAACTTCAATGGATGGAATTGATCTTGCTTTAATTGAGAGTAATGGAAAAGATCAAATCATTAGAAAGAATTTTGCTTATAGTTCTTATAAAGAAGAATTTAAACAAAAATTACGCGATATAATATACAAATCACCTAATCTTCAACAAATCAAGCTAGTTGAAAATGAACTAACATTACTACATGCAGAATTAGTTAATAAATTTCTAGAAGAAAATAAGATTGATCGATCAACTATAGACTTAATTGCTTTTCATGGTCATACCATTCTTCACATTCCTCATCAAGAAATAACCTGGCAAATTGGTAATGGTCACTTACTTGCAAATAAAACAAAAATTAACGTTGTATGTGACTTTAGAAGTAAAGATGTAATTCTTGGAGGACAAGGAGCTCCACTTGTTCCAATTTACCACTTTTATCTTTTATCAAAGCAAGAAAAACCAGCAGCAGTTCTAAATATTGGTGGAATTTCAAATATAACTTATTTTGGATCTGAAAATGAGAATGAGATTGAAGCCTTTGATATATGTTTTGGAAATGCCCCATTTGATGATTTGATGAAAGAAAGATTTAATAAAGAGTTTGATGATGATGGTGCTTTAAGTCTCAAAGGAAAAGTTGATTTCATTTTAGCAGATAGAATTCTGCAAAATGACATTTTTCATAAAAAACCACCAAAATCTTTTGATCGCAACGATTTTTCAACATTGCTTGCACCAATCAAAAGTTTAAGAAACACCGAAGATACATTGGCAACTTTTGCTTATATGCATGCAAAATCAATTCAGTTTAGTATCGATTTCCTAAGTCAAAAACCAAAAGAGATTTTTGTTTGTGGTGGAGGTAGAAAAAATATAGCACTGATGGACGAAATGAGAAAATGGCTTTCTGGAATTAAAATTAAAACTATCGAAGAAATTAATTTAAATGGCGATGCAATTGAAGCCGAAGCCTTTGCTTTCTTAGGAATAAGAAGCATTTTAGAATTGCCAATTGGATTTAATAAAACCACCGGAGTCAAATTACCTTCTTTTGGCGGCGTAATTTACAGAAAGTAATAATTAAGACCTATCAGAAAAATGGTATTAATTATCAATATTAATATTGATAATTAATATTAAATCATATAAAAATGATAATCGTTATTAAATTAAACGATTATTATTATATGATTTCAAATCGCAAACTTCTAATTTCAACCGCAATTTCCCTTATCCTATCGGCAGGAGCAGAAGCAAAAGAAGAAAAAAACAAAACCGCAACTTTACCAGATGTAATAGTTGAAGCAACTTCCGAAAACTCTGATAATAAAGGCTATAAAGCTGAAACAAGTAGCTCTTCAAACAGAACTAATACTCCTCTTCTTGATACTGCACAATCTATTTCAGTTGTAACCCAAGAACAGATTCGTGACCAAAATATTACAAGCATAGAAGAAGCTATAAGATATGTTCCTGGCGTTAATATTCAACAAGGTGAAAGCAACCGTGATGCTATAACTTTTCGAGGAAACGGCTCTTCGGCAGATTTTTACCTTGATGGCGCACGCGATGACGTACAATATTATCGCGATTTTTATAACACAGAAAGCGTAGAGTTCTTAAAAGGTCCAAACGCAATGGCTTTTGGACGCGGTGGAAGCGGTGGTCTGGTTAACAGAGTTTCAAAATATGCAGATGGTAAACAGAAAAGACGCGTTATTCTAAATGGTGGATCTTTTGATAACAGAAGAGCAGAAGCTGATGTAGGAGATAAAATCAATGATAACCTATCAATCAGATTTAATACAATGTATGAAAAATCTGGTACTTTCCGTCAATATGGCGATTTAGAAAGATATGGTTTTAACCCAACCGCAACACTTTCTCTTTCAAAAAATACCGAAATCAAATTTGGTTATGAACATTTCCGCGATAAAAGGTTCAATGACCGCGGTATACCTTCATCTAATGGTGGCGCTTATAAAGTTGATCCAAAAACATTCTTTGGAAATCCAAATGAAAACTTTTCAGATGCAGAAGTAAACGCTGCCTATACAACTTTAATTCACGATTTCTCAAAAAATTTACAAATCAAAAACTTTACTAGAATTGCAAACTATAATAAGTTTTATCAAAACGTTTACGCTAGTGGATCGGTTAAAACGAATGGTGATATTAATCTTGCGGCATATAACAATGAAACAGATCGTAACAACTACACCAACCAAACTGATTTGACCTACAAGTTTTCAACAGGTAAAATTAAACATACGGCTTTATTTGGAACTGAATTTGCAAAACAAGACTCCATAAACATTCGCAACACAAGTACTGATAATATGTCTGTAAATGTTAATGATCCTCTAGATTTCTCAACTGTAACTTATACAAATCAAACTGTTAACAATAGCTCAGAGGTAAATATCGCTGCTGGTTATGTACAAGATCAAATCGAAATTAATAAATATTTACAGTTAAATCTTGGTGTTCGTTATGAAAGATTTGATATCGATCTTAACGATAAACTAAGTAGCAAAAAATATGGTCGTACCGACAATCTATTATCACCAAAATTTGGAGTTGTTGTAAAACCTTTAGAAAATATCTCACTTTACTCAAGCTATAGCGTAAGCTACTTACCAAGTGCAGGAGATCAATTTAACAGCTTGAGTGCTTCAACTCAATCTTTAAAGCCTGAAGAATTACAAAACTACGAGGTTGGAGTTAAATGGGATGTAAATCCTAAACTTAACTTAAGCTTAGCATTTTTTGAATTAAATCGTAATAATACAAGCTCAGTTGATCCAAATGACGCTAGCCGCAGAATCGCTTCTGGAGCTTCTCAAACTCGTGGTATTGAGTTAGAAGGAAGAGGAAAAGTTACTGATAATTGGCAAATTATCGGAGGATATACACTTCAAGATGCAGAAGTAACAACTTCTTATAGAACAAGCACAACTGCTATCATTAAAGCTGGTAATGCTTTACAACTAACTCCTCGTAATAAATTTAGTTTGTGGAATAAATATGATTTCACTTCAAAATTTGCTGCTGGAATTGGATTTATCAGTCAGTCAAGTCAATTTGCTGCTGCTGACAATACTGTTAAATTAAAAGGATTTAACCGTTTTGATGCTGCTGCTTACTACAAAATAAATAGTTCTTATCGTTTGCAAATTAATGCTGAGAATATATTTAATCGCGAATATATTTTAACTGCTCATAATAACAATAACCTACAACCAGGTTCAACTAGAGCTTTCAAAGCTTCTATAGTGATGGATTTCTAGAATTATTAATACCCTAAAATTATTTTTTAGGGTATTTTTTTGTTGATTATTTTAAATGAATAAAATTGTAAAAAACGATAAAAAGTCGCACTATATTGCCTTATTTTTGGCAGTTTTTTTGCATATTTTAATCACTTTTTGGCTATTATTCAAAAAATCAGAACCCTTAGTTTTACAACAAGCAATAAGAGTTGAAATGGTTTCACCTTCATCTCAGAAAAAAGTTAAAAAAGAAATACAATCTGATAAGAAAGAAAACTTTATTACATCTAAAAATAATCAGACAAAAAACTTAGAAACAAAAAATCACAAAAACAAACCAAAAAAATTAGAAGAAGAAAATTCTAAAAATGCTTCAGAAGTCAATACTTCTGGAAAAGTGGATAAAAATGCCACTGCTAAAAATTCTGCTATTAGTGATCCAATATTTAATGCATCTTATTTATATAATCCAATTCCACCCTACCCTAGTTATGCAAGAGCCAAGGGTTTTGAAGGAAGAGTAATTTTGGAAGTATTAGTAAGTAAAAATGGAACTGCAAAAATAGTCACTATTTCAAAATCAAGTGGCTACGATACTCTGGATAGCGCAGCAAAAGATTCAGTAGAAAAATGGCGTTTTGTTCCAGCACAAAAGGGACTTGAAACAATTGAGGCAAAAGTTTTTGTACCAATAGAATTTAAACTAAATAATTAAAATAAACTTATCTAAATTATGTTAGATCACACAAATCCTGTTTTATTAATAACATTTATCATTTTGATAATGATGTCAGTTTGCAGTTGGTATATAGTTTTTTGGAAAGCAATTAACTTGCGTAAAGAGAGAAATTATTTAAAAAACTTCCGCAACCAATATATTAAAACTCCTGACTGGCCAATTCATGCTAACTTTGCCAATGTAAAAGGTAATTTGGAACTTTTAGTAACTGAATCTCAAAATTTAAAAAGTGTAATTAAGAATTACCAACATGAAGAAAAAAGAGAGGTTTTATCAATGCATTTAATTCAATCTCTTGATATGATTAAAGTTAATCTTGATAAAGGTTTAACTGTTTTGGCTTCTATTGGTAGCTCTGCTCCTTTTGTTGGTTTATTTGGAACAGTAATTGGAATATACTCAGCTTTAACAGAAATAGCCAATAAAGGCAATGCTGGACTTGATGTTGTTGCAGGACCAATGGGAGAAGCTTTGGTTGCAACTGCAATTGGTCTCTTTGCTGCAATTCCTGCAGTTCTTGCTTACAATGCTTATGTTCGTTTTAACCGTCTTTTAGTTCAAGACTTAAGACACATTGCTGAACAACTTACTATTTACTTATCACTTTCACCTAAAGAAAATAAATAATGTCTGGTTCTTTTGATCGCGAAGATTTGCACGCTCCTTTAGCAGAAATTAATACAACACCACTTGTTGACGTGTTATTGGTTTTATTAGTAATTTTCTTAGTTACTGCACCAGTTATACAAGGAGCAATAAAACTAAAACTCCCTTCTGATAAATCTTCTTCAAAAAGTGATAATATAAAAACTATCAACTTATCAATTGATGCATCTGGAAATTACTATTTAAACGAAAAACTTTTTAAGAAAGAAGAAATAGGAGATCACTTATTTAGAATTGGACAAGAAGATAAGAATCAAGCAATTTCAATTAGAGCAGATATTAACGTTCCTTATGGTGCAGTAAGCTACATCTTATCAAAAACTGCAGAATCTGGATTAGCTGATGTAAGATTTATAAATCAACCACAAGAAAATTAGAAACAAAAAAAACACTTTGTTCATAAATATTGAACAAAGTGTTTTTATATCAAAAAATTTTAGGTTTCTCTTATATTTCGAAAGAAGATAGGGGTTTAACATGAAAATTATTTCTTTCAGGTTTTACTTCAACAACATTCTTTTTCTTACGACGACGACGTCTATCACGTTTAACTTTGCGAATTTTAGTTGCATCAACCACAAGACGACTTTTGATATATTGATCAACGATCAATTCAAACTCTTCCATATGATCTTTAAAAAAGTGATCGCCACCATGAACAACTTGATAAGAAACTTCTGCACCCTCTCTTGCTGAAAGCTTTTCAGCAAGTTTTGCTGAGTCAGATTCTTTGGTTATTTCATCTTTATCACCTTGAACAATAAGACCAGCTGAAGTGCAAGGAACAATAAAGTTAAAATCATATTTAGTCGCAGGAGGAGCAACCAATATATAATTTTCTAATTCCGGTCTTCTCATAACTGCTTGAAGTGAAATCCAAGCTCCAAAAGAAAATCCAGCAATCCAAAAATCAGATGATTCCATATTCTGATCGTGCAACCAGTTCATAACTGCTGTTGCATCTAGTAGTTCACCCACTCCATTATCAAATTTACCTTGAGATTTCCCAACACCACGAAAATTAATGCGCAATACAGAAAAACCGTTATTAACGAACGCTTTATACAAATTATAAGCAATTTTGTTATTCATTGTTCCACCATGAAGCGGATGCGGATGCAAAACTAGTGCAACCGGCGCTTTTGGCGAAGAACTTTGATGATAACGTCCTTCAATTCTTCCTGCAGGACCGTTAATAATGACTTCAGGCATTGTCTAGTTTTTTAGTTAACTTGATCCCATGGCAATGGTTTTTGAGCAGCATCAGAAACTAATTGAGTGCTACCAGAATATTTAGCGGCCATATATTTACCGTGACCTGCGTGAACTCCATAGTAGTAAATAGGCTCAACTTCTTTACCGTTATGTTTTTTCTTCTCAACGGCTTTTACCCTGTTTTTCGGGTTATTCTTAGTACCCATAATTAAATGAACTTAGAGATTGTTTATATTATTTAAATTCCCTAAAAAAAGGAAAATTAGAGGGCTAAAAGTAAAGTCTGTTTTGACTAAAATCAAGTATTTTTTAGATTTTATTTGCTAATCTAAGGTTTAAAACAGAATTTAATTTTTATGATATTGATTTTTCTCAATTTAATCTATATTTTTTATCTATTAAGTTTTTCCCCAAAATTCTCTAACAAATAGATAGCAAAATGCCTAAATTTAACAGATTAAAAGATTGCGTTGTAACCAATAAAAATGTTATAGTACGCGTAGATATTAATGTACCTCTTAAAAACGGCATTATTGAAGATGATACAAGAATCAAAGCTATTATTCCAACATTAAAATATTTAGCCGAAAATAAAGCAAAAGTTATAGTGATTTCTCACTTTGGAAGGCCTGAAGGAAAATTTGAGCCATCAATGTCAATTTCTCAACTAGTAAAAAGAGTTCAGAATTTACTTGGATCTTCAATAAACGTCAAATTCGTTGATGACTGTATTGGAGAAAAGGTAAAAAAAGCTGTTGAATCTACAAATTACGGCGAAGTTATTATGCTTGAAAATTTACGTTTTTACAAACAAGAAACTAAAAATGATCCTGAATTTTCTCGCGAATTAGCTTCTCTTGGAAATCTTTATGTCAATGATGCTTTTTCATGCTCTCATCGTTCTCATGCCTCAATTACAGGAATTCCAGCAATTTTAAAATCATGCGCTGGATTTTTAATGGAAGAAGAATTAGACGGACTTACAAACCATTTAGAAAATGCCAAAAAACCAATTATGGCAGTTGTGGGTGGTGCTAAAGTATCAACCAAACTTGACTTATTAAACTCTCTTTCAAGCAAGGCAAATACAATTGTTGTTGGAGGTGGAATGGCAAATACTTTTCTTTATGCTTTAGGAAAAAACATTGGTAAGTCACTATGCGAGAAAGATCTTAAAGATACCGCACTTCAAATTATTGAAAATGCCAAAAAAAATAACTGCCAAATATTACTACCATTTGATGTTGTTGTTGCCAAAAAGTTTGAGCAAAATGCTGAATGCAAAACTGTTTTAGTTGATGAAATTGCTGATGATGACATGATTCTTGATATAGGAAATTCAAGCAGTACTAAAATTGCTGAAGAGTTAACAAAACACAAAACTTTAGTTTGGAATGGACCTCTTGGTGCATTTGAAATAAAACCCTTTAATATTGGAACCGAAAGCTTTGCTAAAACTGCCGCAAAACTTACTGCTGATGGTAATTTAATTTCTGTTTCTGGCGGTGGAGATTCAGTTGCCGCAATAAACTCAGTTGGTTTGGCTGATAAATTTACTTACATTTCAACCGCTGGAGGAGCATTTTTGGAATGGCTTGAAGGAAAAGATTTACCTGGTGTTGCGGCTTTAGATATAAAAAACTAAGGATTTACTTAACAAGCAAAAATTTCTTAGAACTTTTTTAAATAACAACTTGACTTAAAAAAATTAGTTACTCTAGTTGAGAAACTATCTTTCCTAACAAAATTATTTCCAATAATTATGGAAAAAGAAACACTTAGTGATTATAATCCTAGAACAGTAGAAGCTTTCAATAATGCTTTATACAATGCTGATAAAAAACTATATGTTAGGCCTAAAGTAGATAATAGAGTTTTACAATATTTAACAGATTGCTTATTAGATCCAAAAAATCGTAAAGAAAGACTAGAAGAGATAGTTTTTGAAAGCGACGATTCAACTTTGAATGATGATTCAATTGATAATTTAATTAAATTATTAACTTTTTATAATTCAGTAAAACGAGTTGAATTTAGTAATTCCGAAATCACTGAAGATGGATTTGTAAAACTAATATCAAGTTTAGAACAAGAATTATATTTATCTTGTGGATCACCACTAATTGAAGATGAAGATATATTAATAGAAAAAGAAAACGTCAAAAGATTAGCAAAAAAAATTAAGAATGAGTGTTTTGATGCTGCAAATTCAAGTTTGATTATAGGAAAAAACCCACTAGTTATCTAGAAACATCTGCTATTTTGCAAGTTATTGATGAATTAAAACCATCTTTAAAATCACTAACCATTAATTCAGAAGTTAATAAAAAAATTCTAGAAAGTTTAGAAAACAGTGATTGCATAGAAAAAATTAGTTTTTCTGACGTAACTCAGGCAAGCCTTCCTTTTGTAATAAGCTTCTTAGAAAAAAATAAAACCTTACAAAGTCTACCAATTACAAGCCAAGAAAAAGTAGATAGAACAGAATCAAGAATTCTTGTGTCCTAGCCCCCGAAATCACCGCCAATTCAGTGGAGACTTTTTAGGCGATTGGTTTTAAATTAGGCGTAAGCCTAATTGTTAA
>VHBV01000042.1 GCA_016882165.1 Candidatus Pelagibacterales bacterium | reverse complement strand
CTTTTAAGTGCTTTTCTATAGATGCTTCACCACCAGATAAGTTTTTGTTAGCCCAATTCTTAGCAGCTTCTTTTAATGATTCTTGCATTTGATTACCCAAAGGAGCATTTTCTGATGCTTTAAGCTTATTTGCTGTATCTTTGAGGAAGTTTTTTAGAGGCTCTTGGACTAATTTTTCGTCCAATCTTTTTAAAATTGATTCTGTATTAATACCAGAAATACTCATAGTCATTGGATCATGAACAGTTTTTCCTTTTGGATTCTGGCCATGATACATTTTAATATTCATTGCTTTAACAACGGCTTCTCGTACCTTTAAATCAAGTTCAGCTCTAGAAATAGAAGGATTAGATTTTAGTATATCGCTTTTAGCAGAAGCAATTTCAGCATCAATTAGTCTATTACGATAAAAAGTTCTAGGACCGCTTGGAATATTATCATAAACTTTACCAACTGCCTTTCCAAATGTTGAATTTGCAACTGCTTGTCCAAATTCTGTACGAAGTATTTTGCCACCAACAGCATTTGTAGCTCTTGAAACTCCATATCCAAGATAGTCTGCACCTTTAGCAACCAAGCCAGCTCCGCTATAAAGTCCTGATTTCAAATTTGATTCAGCAAAACTGAAGGCCTTGCCCAGCATTTTTCCAGCCATATTAAAACTTGATTGGCCACGACCAACACCATCATCATCTTTGTTTGCCTCTCCACCTACAGAAATCAAACTACCTGCGATAAGAGCAACTTTATCAAAAACTAGTTGCAACATAAATATTAGACCACCAATCATTATAAAATATGAAAACCAACCTGTTAAAGCACGATTTGTGTCAGCTTTGAGAATTTTGAGGGAGAATAGATAAAGATTATAAGATTCAACGCATGATTTATAATATAACATTGAAACAAATTGATTATTTATCAAAACAATAAAGTTATATAAAATCAAAAACATCATTACCATCTCAAGAGATCTTGATGACAAGAAAAGCAGCCATTTCTTAAAAATACCTTTTGTTTGCTCAAAAAGAGTAAAGCAAATGAAAATTGGACCTAAGGCAAGTATAAAAATTAACTTCATTAAGTTTATAACATATACCAAAGCAGCGTTTAACATCACGTAAATGAAGTAGATAATCAAACCATAAATTAAGAATACATATAAGAAGCCAAAGAAGGTTCCAAAAAATAAACCAAATATTTTCTTAGCTGTGGCAAAGGAAAGAAGCTTTTCTATTGTTAAATCAACATAAGAAAATCTTGTTGCATTAGTTACATCACTAGCTCTATCCATTTGAGCAATAATAATAGAAGAAGTTTGTGAATCAAAATTCTGATCGGACAAGTTCATTATCATTCCAATTACAGCATCCATTACACCTTTAAAGAACTGCACCACAATATCGTTATACCAATTCCAACTATCGCTGCTAGTAAAGAAAATTATCAGAGCAAATTTCAACAAACGATTCATTAATTCTTTTGTAGTAATTTCAGCAACACCAATAAGGGTTGCCAAACCATAAAAAGAAATATACATTGTAAGGAGAATTTGCAAAATCAGTATAAATCCAGAATCTTGAACTATCGATTGGTACATAAATCTTATAATTCCACCTTCCCTTTTTCCATCTTCTTGAATATCACCAAGTAAGCTATTTTCAACTAAGCTTACCAAATATTCTAGTATGCCACTTTTGTTAGTTGAACCAACACCATTATAGAAAGAAACGTTATATTTTCCGTAATTATCATCATAGTATCCATCATTTATTGTTAATTTTACTTGCTCATATGGAGAGTGGTAAGTTGCATTTGAATCGTCGTCAGTATTATTTCCATTATTATCATCTTTGACGAAAATTGTATTGTGAGGACTTCTGTAAATATATTTTGTTACATCTTTTCCATTGTCATCTAAACATTTTCCATTTGCATTACGAACAACATCGCAAACCTCAGTTTGAGAAAATAAGTTATATATTCTTTTTGGAGTATCATTACCACTTCTTCCAAACAAACCAGCATAAAGTCCCATACCGCCATAATATTTACAATTTGATTGATTATCAGCAGTTTTAACATTTTCATACTTATCCATGTAATTCAGTGGAATGTGATAAGTGGTATAGTCGCTTGCGGAACCATGAGTTCTTGTACATGTGCATTTTGCTGGATCATCTTGATTTTCAGTAATACTACAATCTGTATTAACACGTGTATAACCGTCAGCACTTAGCTCTGGTTCTGGATTTTGATTGTCATAACACAAACAATTTGCCACGCCTTCTTTTTTAGCACAAAAAGTGCATCTTTCCAAATTATTTAAGCTATTGTCACTTGTTTGTGATCCGTACCAAGGAGTCCAAGCACCAGTCACTTGGATTATGAATTGTTCACCATTTGATCTTAAACCAGTATTTTGCCAGTTTGCTATTTGACCACCATCTACAGGATTGTAAGTTCCTATTATACCAGTTGATTCTGGTTTTGAATTAACCTCGACAGAATAACCATCAAATTCATCTTCACTTACGCAGCCTGTGTCGCAAGAATAAATTGCGAGTGATAAAAAAATCAAACTAAAAATTTTAGTTAATTTTTTTACCATTTTCATCATTTGGTTAGAGGTAAAAATTTAGAAAAAAACTAGTCTTGAAGTAACAATCAAAACAAAGTTTGGAAAGTGGTACCTGCGGCCGGACTTGAACCGGCAAGGGCGTTGCGGCCCCACGGATTTTAAGTCCGTTATGTCTACCATTCCATCACGCAGGCTTATCCTGAGAAAAAGAGGCACTCAACATAAATTTTAGCTCTAATAATTGCAAGAACAATTTATATTGTTTTTAATAAATTCTTAATAATTACCAATTTAAGAAAATTTCAAAAATTCAGCTACTTTTCAATCAAACTTTCAGAAAGCTTTTTTGCCATCAACCACACATCCTCAATTCTTGAATTTGTTACCCAATCACTTGTAGCGGCAATTTTTAAATTTTTATCTAAAAATATTTCCGATTTTTCTTCATCAACTAAAGCGTATTTCCAACGATGTATTGACTTATAATCAGCTTTATTAGCATCAATTCCAGTTATTTTCTTTAAGTTATCAGTTAAAACTTGTGTAATCTCTTCCAAATTATTATCAAGATTCTCTTTACTCCAAGAACTGCGACTATGGATTACCAAAGAAGTAACTTCTGAATTTCTTTTGGGTTTAGAAGAATTAAGAGCAATCAACTTAATTGGATTATTGCGTACTTTCGCAAATATCCAGTCAAACTGCCACTTTTCTTTAAAGCCAAGCATTAGAGCAAAACAAGGCTGCATGCTAACTTCTTTTATTTTGAAACTTTCACCAAAAAGATTTTTGGTTTGAACTTGAGGTGCAGTAGAAATTACAAAATCAAAATTTCCTAAATCATTGCCATTTATATCTTTTAGATTCCACAAATCATCTTTTTTTACAATTGGAGCAACTTCAACTGATGTTGAAATATCAAGGCCAATAGCCATTTTTTTACATAAACTATTCATATTTGGAGCTGCAACTAGATGAGTTTCAAACCAAAATCTTGGACTGACTTTACCATCAATATCAATATTTACAGCTTTTCCAGTCCAAGGCAAGACATCTTCTGAAACAATAAATGGTTGCAAAAACTTTTGAAAAACTTTTGTTCTTGCAGTAAAACATTGAGCACCATGATCAAACGCAAAATCTTCATTATAACGAGTTGACATTCTTCCTCCAACTCCACGAGATTTTTCAAAAATTTTTACTTCGGCAAATTTTTGCAGTTCTAAAGCAATTGTAATTCCAGAAATTCCAGCTCCTATAATTGCTATTTTCATCTTCTTCATAATTGATTATTATTTATTTGATCCAAATAAAGTTGTGCTTGATTTAAAATTTGACTACGCTTTTCTTCACTCATTTTGTGCCAAGTTGGATAGACAAATTGCATTCTTTGGTTTTTCTTAAGTTTATCTTCATTTTTACTAATAAAATTCCAATAAAGGGAATTGAAAGGACAAGCATTCTTTCCAACACTAACTTCAGGATCGAAACTGCACTTATCACAAAAATTACTCATTCGTGAAATATACTTACCACTTGCAGCATAAGGCTTGGAAGCCATAATTCCACCATCAGCATGCAACGCCATTCCAATTGTGTTTGGCATTTCAACCCACTCAAATGCATCAGCATAAACTGCCAAATACCATTCATGAACTTTTTTTGGATCAATTGCAGCAAGCAAAGCAAAATTTCCAGTTATCATCAAACGTTGAATATGATGAGAGTAGGAATGTTCTTTAGTTTGCTTTACAACTTCTTCAATACAAAACATTTGTGTTTTTTTACCCCAATAAAATTCGGGTAAATTATTTTTAGCATTAAAAAAATTAGACTCAAAATATTGAGGAGCAAAAAGCCAGTAAATTCCTCTAACATATTCTCTCCAACCCAAAATTTGACGTATAAAACCTTCAACAGCATTAAGTGGAGCTTTACCATCTAAGTAAGATTTTTCAGCCATTTGGCATAATTCTAAAGGATCAATCAAACCGACATTAATATAAGAAGAAAGCAAAGAGTGATAAAGATAAGCTTCTCCTGCAAACATAGCATCTTGATAATCACCAAAATTAGGCAATAAATTATCAATAAAATGTTTTGCTTCAAGCATTGCCTGAGAATTATTAACCGCAAAATGGAATGGTAATAAATCACCAAAATTTTGTTTAAAGTGTTTTTCAACTAAAGTTAAAACCTCTTTAGTTATATCATCTTTTTTATGCGAAATTCTTTTTGGAGATTTCATATCCTTTTCTGGCGACTTTCTATTTTGCTCATCGTAATTCCATTTTCCACCAACTGGAGCCATCTTTTCATCAAGAAGAATTTTGTGCTTTTTGCGCATTTCACGGTAGAAGAACTCTAATCTAAGTTGCTTTTTACCTTTGGCCCAATTCCTAAAATCAATCTTAGAGCACAAGAAGCGCTCATCTGGAAAAATTTCAAAAGGAACTTTAAGCGTTTTTTGCCAATTCAAAACTTTCTGCCAAACTCTGTATTCAGAAGGTTCAGTTAAAAGAATTTTTTGTGGATTGTATTTTTTTATGGCTTTTTCTAATTCTGCATCAAAAGAACCCAAGTTATTTTCATCATCAAATTTAATATATTCAACTTGAGCACCTTTTTGTCTTAATTCGTCAGCGAAGTGACGCATTGCTGAAAAAATAAAAGCAATTTTTTTAGGATGATGCCAAACATAACTTGTCTCTTCTTTTACTTCACACATCAAAATCACATCATTTTGCAAATCTAAATGAACTAAATTAAGCAATTTATGACTTAATTGATCACCAAAAATAAAATGCAGGTTTTTTTTCATCATCAATAAAATAAACTATTATAAACCAAACAAAACTTTTCTAAATTCTTGCAACTCAACCGCTTTTTTAACAACTCCAACACCAATTTTTTCAAGCAAAATGAAAGTAAGATTTTTGCCTTCATTTTTTTTATCTTTGTACAAATGGGAAATAAGATTATCATAGTTCCAATCAGCTTTTAACTTTTTTTCATCAGTTATAAAGCCACAATCTTCAATATGATTTTTGATACGTAAAAAATCATTTTCACTTATCATATTTAAGTTTTGCGACATTTTTGCAGCCATAACCATTCCCAAGGCAACAGCTTCACCATGTAAAATTAAATCAGAATAATTTGTTTCAGTTTCAAAAACATGACCAAAAGTGTGACCAAAATTCAGTAAAGCTCTTTCTCCTGACTCTTTTTCATCTTTTGCAACAATTTCTGCTTTCACTTCACAAGAACGTCTAATTATTTTTTCTAAAATTTCTTCATCATACTGAAAAACTTTTTGGTAGTTTTTTTCTAAAAATTCAAAAAACTCTAAATCACGAATAAATCCATATTTAACAACCTCTGCATAACCACAACGCAACTCTCTTTGCGATAAAGTTTTAAGAAAATTTAAATCACATAAGACAAGTTTTGGCTGATAGAAAGTACCAATTAAGTTTTTTCCTGATTTACTATTAATTGCAGTTTTACCTCCAACAGAGCTATCAACTGCTGCAAGCAATGTTGTTGGAACTTGAACAAAATCAATTCCACGAACCAAAATTGAGGCAATAAAACCGGACAAATCACCAATAACTCCACCGCCAAAAGCAATAACCAGAGATTTACGATCTAAACCTTTGGATAAAATTTCTTCGCAAATTTTTTCTAAAAAAACAAATGATTTGGTTTGTTCTCCAGCTTCTGTGATTACAAATTCCGTAGGAATATCAATCTTTTGCAGAACCTCTTGTAAAGTTTTTAAATGTAATTTGGCTACATTATTATCATTAATTACAAAAATTTTACTGTATTTATTGTCAGATAAAAAATTGCTCAATTTATTAATTGCACCAGATCCAATTATAATATCATAACTTCTATTTTCTAACTCTACTTTAATTGCTCTACTCATAGTGAATAACTATTTATTTTTTTAACAATTTTATTGACTAAATTTTCTTGACTATCATCTCCGGTATCGAAGCTAAAATCAGCTTCTCTGTAAATTGGATACCTCTTAATTGCCAAATCTTCCAAAACTTTTCTTTTATTTACATTATTTAAAAGAGGACGATTATTCTTATGGCTAATACGATGCAATATATTGTCAATTGAAGTGTAAAGCCAAATTACAACCGATTTTTCTTTTAAAATTCGTCTTATTTCTTCGTTAATAAAAGCACCACCACCTAAAGATAAAATAATTTTTTCGTCACGAGTTACAATTTCTTTAATAATATTTTTTTCAACTTCACGAAAATATTTTTCGCCATGAATTTTAAAAATATCAGTAATTGATTTTTTTTCACGATCTTCAATTTCCTGATCAGAATCAATAAAATAATACCCCAATTTATTAGCCAACTTCAAGCCCAGAGTTGTTTTTCCAACACCCATTAAGCCTATAATTGCAATAATTTTTGTCTTTTTCGTTTTATGACTTTCCATTTTAAATTACTTCATAAAATAACATTGCACTTGAAATATTCATATCACCAATTAAATCTAATTAAAGCAATTGTAACTTTCCACTTTTGCAAAACTTAATTTTTGGAGATTTAAAAGATGTCAAACTTTTCTAACAATTACAGATCTTCTTCCTTTGCCTCTTCAGCATCACAAGTTTCTTATGACGCTGGACTTAGAGAATATATGGTTAAAGTCTATAATTTCATGTCAATTGCACTTGGAATTTCAGGTGCCGTTGCTTTCTTAACTGCAAGTTCTACTGGTTTAATGAACCTAATTTTTGGAACTCCTCTTTCTTGGGTTGTAATGCTTGCACCTCTTGGTTTTGTTTTATTCTTTAGCTATAAACTTAACTCCATTTCAGCTGAAAAAGCTAAAAGTTACTTGTGGATTTACTCTGCTTTAATGGGACTTTCACTTGCTTCGATATTTGTAATTTACACTGGAACAAGTGTAGCAAGAGTTTTCTTCATAACAGCTTCTGTTTTTGGTGCAATGAGCCTTTACGGTTACACAACTAAAAAAGACTTAACTGGTGTGGGATCTTTCTTAATAATGGGTTTGATTGGATTAATTATTGCATCAGTTGTTAATATTTTCTTGAAAAGCTCAGCTCTTGAATTTGCACTTTCAGTTGTTGGTGTTTTAATTTTTATTGGTCTTACTGCTTACGACACACAAAGAATCAAACAAACTTACTACCAAGTTGCTGGTTCAAGCGAACTTGCAACCAAAATGGCTGTAATGGGTGCTCTTAGTCTTTACATGGACTTCATCAATCTTTTCATTATGTTGCTTCGTTTCTTCGGAGATAGAAGAAATTAATTTTTAGTTACAGTTTTAAAGTAAAATTTAAAAAATGGCGGTCTTTCAAATGCAGAAAGACCGCCATTTTTTTTACCATTCTCACTTTCACGAAAATCTCAATTTACAAATTTAGCTTTATCAAAAGCATTTAATTGCCAATTCATCAGAATTACATCTTAATATAGTAGTTCAAAAACTCATAGATTTATGTTTTGCAATATAAGAAAAAATGATAAATTTTATCTGTAAAAAAGCAGTAATGTAATTCGACTTTTCATTTAAGTAAAAAATTCACAAATAAAATCAAAAAACTTACTTGATTTTTTAACAACCACAAATATCTTAGATGACTTCGTAAATTAGCTAAATCATTTTTAGCGCTTTTTCAAAGCTATATTCCTTGGTAGCTCAGTGGTAGAGCAAGTGACTGTTAATCACTTGGTCGGGGGTTCGAATCCCTCCCAAGGAGCCATTTTTCCCTCCAAACAAATCTCACAAAGTCCAGCCAAACGCTTAAATATCAAGCCTCAAACAGGTTTTTTGTCCAACTAAGTCTAACACAATCTATTGACATTTTGGGGGTATTTTTGGGGGTATAAATTTAACTATTTAAATTATGCCTCTTACAGATATTAAAGTTAAAAACTCCAAAGCAAAAGATAAGCCATATAAAGTTGCAGATGGTGAAGGTATGTATTTACTGGTAACCCAAACAGGTGGTAAATATTGGAGGCTTAAATATCGCTTTGCAGGAAAAGAAAAAACTTTAGCACTTGGCACCTACCCCACTGTTTCACTTTCAGAGGCAAGAGAAAAAAGATTTGATGCAAAAAAACAAATTGCAGATGGACTTGACCCTTCACAAGAAAAACAAGATCAAAAATTACAAAATATAATTAACGCCGAAAATTCTTTTCAAAATATTGCTTATGAGTGGTTTGAAAAAAATAAAGCTAAATGGAAAGAAAGACACGCTTCTTATATTATTAGAAGATTAGAACAAAATTTATTCAATGAGATTGGCAACCGCCCTATTGACCAAATAAAAGCTTCTGAATTATTGTACGCAATTCAAAAAATAGAAAAGAAAGGTGCTTTTGATATTGCAAAAAGAGCTTTGCAAACTTCTGGACAAATTTTTAGATATGCAATTGCAACAAGCAGAGTTGAGTGAGACATTTCAGCAGATTTAAAAGGTGCTTTAACTGTTAAAAAAATTACTAACCACGCTAAATTAGAAGAAAAAGAATTACCAAAATTCTTGAAAGATTTGGAAAAATATAATGGCGAACATCAAACCAAACTTGCCTTCAAACTAATTATTTTAACTGCCGTTAGAACAATTGAACTTCGTGGTGCAAGATGGGAAGAAATAGATTTTACTAAGAAAGAATGGCACATTCCTGCCGAGCGTATGAAAATGGGTGAAAAACACATTGTGCCACTTGCAAAGCAATCTTTGGCAATTTTAAAAGAGATGCAAAAAATTACTGGCAATCGTGAATTTGTTTTTCCAAGCCATCAAAACCCAAATAAATTTATGAGTGAAAACACCTTACTTGGTGTTATTTACCGCCTTGGCTATAAATCAAAAACCACCACTCACGGATTTAGAGCGGTTTTTTCAACAATATTAAATGAACATGGTTTTAACCCTTACACCCCATAAAAACCTGACAATAGCTAATAATCACTTAAGATTCTTGTTTTATCCATATAAATAAGGGTATATTGCCATGTTTGAAAACATATTAAAAAGATATTTTTCCAATTTAGGTGTTGCT